>NZ_JABRVS010000001.1:1518742-1822491 GCF_013248905.1 Shewanella sp. VB17 | reverse complement strand
AACCGTTACGAAATAGACATCTATCAAATGGGGTGGCGAATAGGGGGAAAGGCCGCTAGCGGCCGAAACGCTAAATACGGCCAACGCATAGAAGAACATGGATTGCATATCTGGTTTGGTTTTTATCAAAATGCCTTTAAGTTAATGCGTCAAGCTTATGAAGAACTCGATCGCCCAGTAGGCAGCCCACTTGCTACCTTCTTGGATGCCTTTCAGCCACATAATTTTATTGTACTACAAGAAGATGTTGGCGGTGACTCAGATAGCTGGCCTATTGTGTTTCCTGAGCGAAGTGGTATACCCGGTGACGGAACTGAAACGCTCACATTGTGGAAAGTCGTCAAAGCAGCCTTTAGCTGGATCCATCAGTGGCTTGCTAGTTTAGATAAAATATTAGATGAAACGAACGCTGAATCAGCCAAACCCATTCATTGGTTTAGTGAACAATGGTTCGAACGTCTTAACGATAACATTGAAGACTCACTCGAAGATGCCAGAGAAAATATCACCACCTTAGGTGACAAATTACAATGCCACTTCAACCTACTTATTGGCCGTGAATGTGAAGAGCATATTCACAATGACGAAGGACTCATTGAAAGTGCTGTCGATAACCTTAGATTAAGATTAGAAGAACGTTTCGTCGACAAATTGGAAACCAATGATGAACTACGTCGTCTCTATATTGCCACCGATCTTGGACTGACTATACTCAAAGGTATGTTTGTCGATGATGTATTTAAGCAAGGCTTTAATGCTATTAACAACGATGATTATCGTGAATGGCTAACCAAACACGGTGCAAATCTTACCTTCACTGTTAACTCTGCTCCCGTTAGAGGCTTCTACGACCTAGTGTTCGCCTACGAAAAAGGCAACTTTAATAAACCGAACTTGGAAGCAGGCACAATTATACGGTCTATGCTACGTATCGCATTTTGCTATCAAGGTAGCGTGATGTGGAAAATGCAAGCTGGCATGGGTGATGTGGTATTCACCCCATATTATGAAATACTTAAACGGCGAGGTGTCAAGTTTCACTTCTTTAATCGAGTCGATAATCTCGTATGTGAAGATAATAGTATTCAAGCAATTGAGATCACAGAACAAACTAAATTAAAAGAAGGCATCAATGAATATGATCCTCTGGTGAATGTAAACGGTTTACATTGTTGGCCAAGTGCCCCTAATTATGAACAACTTGACCCACTACAAGTCGCCATGCTTAAAGATAACAATATCAATTTAGAACATTTCTGGAGCAATTGGGAGCAAATCTACCAAACGAAATTTAATACTCCATTACCCACTAAACGACTTGAAAAAGGAATAGATTTTGATAAAGTGATTTTCGGCCTATCAATAGGCTCAGTCCCCCATGTGGCAAGTGAGGTCATGTCACAAAGCAAACCACTCTCTCAAGCCGTAAATAATATTAAAACAGTCGCAACTCAAGCCTACCAAATCTGGCTTAATCGTGATCTTGAAGAAATGGGCTGGCCACTAAAAACTACAGATAAAGAACAAGCTATATTATCTGGTTTTACCGAGCCTTTTGATACTTGGGCATCAATGGATCAACTGCTCGATAAAGAAAATTGGGATGATACTCCGCCAAAAAATGTCAGTTACTTTTGCTCGGCACTCCCAGTCGAGCACTACCCAGCACGCAGTGATATTTTATTCCCTCAATTCAAAAATGAAGAAACTAAAGCTTCGGCAATTCATCAACTTAATACTCAAATCTACAAGCTCTGGGGCAATGTCGGTGATACCTTTCCATGGGAATGGCTACACGATCAAGAAAAAAAACAAGGCGAAGCCAGATTCGATAGCCAATACTGGCGTGCTAATATCGATCCTTCAGAGCGTTATGTACTCTCAGTCAAAGGCAGCAGTCAATACAGAATCGATACGGATGGAACAGGAATAGATAATTTATTCATCACTGGTGATTGGATTAAAACAGCACTCAACGCAGGCTGTATTGAAGCTGCAACCATGGCAGGTATGTATACCTCAAAAGCCATTAGCGGACACCCTAAAGTGATCAAAGGAGAAAAAGATTTTTGATACAATAATTCGAATGAAAATACTCTACCAGAGTGGCTGCACAATAACGGGATTCAAACCAGAGTTAACGAGAAGATTATTCACTTATCTCACTATCACTAATGCAACCTCACAACAGCATTAGTGATAATGTTGGTTGACCTAAAAGCAAACTACCTAAACCAAGTATCCGGTAATCCACGCCCCTGCAACATAGCAGTCACATCCATCATTAAAGCGATACCCACATGGACGAACACCCCACCCCAAATAGATTTAGATCGCAGCGCTAAAATACCTAATAATAACCCAAAAGAAATAGCACCTGTGCTTTCTAACCATAGCTTAGGAAAGTGCAACATTAAATAAGGCAGGCACATCACCGCAATAGACAAACTACCAAATGGAATACGTAGCCCATTAACAATAAAGCCTCGAAAGAAAAATTCAACGGCGATAAACTGGCTAATGTAAATAATTTCCCAGGCAATAAAGTCAAACCATGAACGGCTTGCCATGTTATAAAAAGGGTAATGATTGGCAAAGTCATCACGAAAACTAGCTAAAAATGCAAACAGTAAAATAGGCGACATCAATAAAATATAGCCAAGCCAATGTTGATGAACACTGCCCCACTGCCAACCGTACTGGCTTAAATTCTGTTTTAAAATATATTTAATGCACAACATTGGAATAATCAAGAAACATATAAGGTGTATTCCCCCCCACCATATATAACTCCATAATTCTTGATAAGGATGTGCTTTCAAATCACGTGACCATTGACTATTTTCAATCGAAAACCAGCCCTCAAGTATGCGAATTAATTCATACAATACACTCGAGTATTTTAAATAATGGGCCATTAATAAACAAACACAGGCAAGCATTAACACAATCCATACTCGCCCTGTTTCTTGCTTAGGATTAACCAGCTTACGGTCTGCCGCCGCTTCTTGATCTATATTGACTAGTGCTCCTATAATGTGACGTGGGTGTAATACCTGCCAGATCCTTTCCAGACTTGAGTTTATAACTGTCATTGCGTACCACTTTTTTGCTAAAAATATTCATTAATATATTGACCCTAAGCCATCAAAGACAGCTTAGCACCTCTTTTACGCTCAGTCTTGCCGCTATTTATCATCGATTGTGTGTATAGAATTAATTTTACATCACATGTATCTAGCCCTTAGTACTTATTATTGTCGACTTGGCTCAAGCCCTACACCACGCTTCATGTCACTCTTTCTCACTTTAAATTGGTAGCTTTGAGGACGAGTGCCGACTACATCAAAAAATGCACCTGCACGACCAGTATTTAGTCGTAGCTTTCCAGAGCTTATTTTTTCTGTTTTTGCTGACACACTCGGCGTTAACACATGTGCCCCAATGGTCCCATAAACAATCCCAGCAGTTCTTGAAGGTTGAAGATTAATCAACTCTTTTTCAAAAGCACCAGCTAAAGAATGCTCAAAAGCCCCCATGTGGTTAACAACGTAATCGAAAGCCTGTTCATCATTTAAATTGGCAGGAATTTGGATACCTTGTTGATCGCCTTCTCCGCTATGACAAGTGGCCATTTTAACAGAGACCTCAGGTTTTAAGCCCATGTTATTTATATCAAATGCAAGAGCCCGAGCACTGATCCTTTTTTGTGTGACGTCATAAGCATAATTATCACCGGGAGCGCCATGCGCTGAAATATATAAGGTGTTAGTACTATCCAATGTTGATAAGTCGGTTTGACTCGAACTCGATAAGTATTGCAGTAAAGGATCAAGATGAATATTGGCAAGGATCCTTCGAAAATGAGTGATTTGCTGTTGATCCTTGAATACCGGCAAGAACATGGACTTCCCTTGCTGTACCCGCGTGATATTGAGAGGGATCAATCTTTTTATAACCCTTTCATCATCTATAAAGGGGATGTATATATATTTCTGACCACCTGGTCGTATGTAGGGTCTGCCGGAAACGCATATTGGTATTGGTTGGCTTATCTTAGATCTCTGTACCGCGTTATTTCCCAATGTGTATGGCGCACCGCTATGGGTACTTTTCGGAACACAGAATAGTATTCTCAACAATGTGTCCAATTCTCCACCATCCTTCATGTCATCATTTGAATTAAAACGAACTCCTACTGAACAAGGCTTTATCGCATCGATATCAAGGCGTTTAGCTATACGGCTTACTAATGTTTCATTGTTTGACTGAGAGTCTATTAATCTCTGTGTATCCATCGTTACAAAATCCTTATTATCTAATTGAGAAATTAGTTTATTAATATAATATTCATTCAACTTTTCATTGGTTATATTTAACGTTGTCACAGCTACTTTGCTTATCCATTTCTTCTTCGACAATGATTTTTCAATTGCACCTAGTATTTCATTTCGTTTTATTGACTGATCGATTTTTGATTGATATTTAAAAAAAACATCTCCATCATTACTGACAGATACTGTATGTTTTTTACCAATATCGTTAGAAATCATTGTAATTCCCAGCGTAACATGATTATTTTCACTGTTTATTTTTTGAATATCATTAATGGATAAAATTGAGTGTGATGATGTTGAAAGAGCCATTTTTTTCATAATGCATATTTAATACTGTAAAAAATAATTATATTTCGAATTAATATATAAAGATAATAGATTCATATTTTAACTTTATAAAAAGTGTCATTGTTCAACTTCCGTATTAATATCCATCACTTTTACACTTCATCCAAGCTACGGTTTATTAGGAATAGATAATATTTCTATACTTATTTTAAATAACAGGTACATTGAGCGCTGTTAAAATGAACACTATCAATATGAGTTTATCGGACATTGCACTTAAAAAACCGATTTTTTGTTTCACTACGTCCTGATATCATTGAATAAAAATAGCCATGCAAATGAACTAAAACCATTTTTTCTTTTTGAAAATCCAAACTTGAAGTGCAACAACAATAATAAGTAAAAGAACAAATATGACAAAAGAGTAACTATTTTCTGCTCCAGGAATTCCCCCAACATTGATCCCCAACAACCCAGTAAGAAAGCCTAATGGTAAAAAGATGGCAGCAACAATAGATAGAACATACATCCGGTTGTTCATTTGCTCACTAAGATGGTTGCTCAGTTCTTCTTGGAAAACAGCCGCACGATCTTTAAGAGAGTCTAAATCTTCTATATAACGAACCAAGTGATCGAGGGTTTCACGCAGTTGAATTTTTTCCTCCACAGAAAATTGTGTAACCTTTTCACTCAATAACTGAGTCATAGCCTCTTTCTGCGGAGAAAGATAGCGTCTAAGAGAGATAATTTGTCGGCGCAATACAGACAGTTCATTACGTTGATTATAGTTAGTTGCAATCAGGATTTTCTCTTCAATATTGGCGACTTTATCTTCAATTTCATTGATTGTATGACTCATTCTTGAAATTAACCGATCGGTTAGTTCTATAACAAACTGTGATGGCGAACTTGGTCCTTTTCCTATATTAAAATCATTCGCAATATCTTGTGTTGAAAGTAGCTTTCGGTGCCTAGTACTAATAACTTTATCTTTTGTTACCCACAAACGAATTGAAACCATATCTTCAGGATCACTGTCAGGGGCTAAATTTATACCTCTTAAAGAAATCAATAATCCATCATCTAACGCTGTCACTCTTGGACGGCTCTCTTCATTTAAAAGAGCATCAATAACGATAGGATTAAGCTCACTATGGTTTTGCAACCATTGAATAGTGGATGGACGTGTGTAATCAAAATGCAGCCAATGCGGTTTACAAACATCTAAATCAGAGATTAATTCAATTTTATGGGGATGGTTGCTTTTATTGAAGTAGAACCCATATATGATATCAGAAGTTTCCATTGTGATCCCTTTGAAATAATGAGTAGATATACAAATTGTACAATATATCCGACAACTAATTAATACATCATTTATCTTTAAGAGGCTTTACCCAAATTAAAATGGCATGGTTGATTTGGCCACCTAAATATAGGTGTTATTATGCACCTCACAAACCTTAGATGACAAAACAAAAAAGACCCCATGGACACACCACACCAAAGCTTTGAAAAACCCATCGTAAATATGCGTTAAAGGGGAATAAAAACAACCATGAAGATAAGTTACTGATTAAGCTCACAGCGATAGTGGAAGAAGATATTATGCTGTATCCCCCAATGGTCAGCCAGGCCGCTTAAGGACGTTCAAAGAACAGATAACAATCAGGCTGAAGTTACAGTCATTTGTACTCAAAAAAAGCATCAAAACAGCCTGCTACCTAGCATCAAATCGAATTATCCAGTAGTAATGCAGCTGGAAATATTCAAAACAGGATAAAATTTCACATTATGACACTCTTCGAGCGAGAAGCTCAACGCCGAACTCACAGTTTAATAGAGACATTACTCATTTTGATTGTAAGGGCCACTCTTTTTTAATTAAGAACCTGCATCTCGCAGGTCCTGAGCAAAAAAGCACAAATTACTGTTCTTCGCGTTTAAATACGGGTGCAGCTGCCGTCGATTCAGCTTCACAGTAATAATAACCCGCAACATCAAACTTGGTTAAACCTGAGAATGTCTTAATGTTATTATCGAGAATATATCTCACCATCATACCTCGAGCACGTTTAGCAAAGAAACTAATCACCTTATATTGACCCTTTTTGCAATCTTTAAAGACTGGTGTGATCAATGACCCTTTGATTAATTTAGGCTTTACCGCTTTAAAGTACTCGTTTGAGGCCAAGTTTATGACAATATCATCTCCTTGTTCTAACAAGGCTACATTAACTTCATCGGTGATCACGTCACCCCAAAATTGGTACAAGTTAGTGCCTTTTGCATTTTCTAATCGTGTTCCCATTTCAAGGCGATATGGCTGCATTAGATCTAACGGTTTTAACAAGCCGTATAAACCAGACAAGATGCGCAACTGAGCCTGAGCTCGGCCTAAGCTTTCAGTTGATAAACTATCGGCATCAAGACCCGTATAGACATCACCACGAAAAGCATAAACAGCCTGCTTGGCATTGTGTGCGGTAAATACAGGACTCCAGCTTTCAAAACGAGCCGCATTGAGTCCAGCTATTTTATCGCTCACTTTCATTAATGAGGCAATATCTTGTGGGGTGAGTTTTCGACACTCTTGAATCAGCTGTTCGCTATATTTCGATAACTTAGGGAGAGTAAATTCAGTTGTCGCGGCTTCATTTTCATAATCTAAGGTTTTTGCTGGTGAAACTAAAACTAACATTCTTCATCCTTAAGGGTCAGGTGTTTGTGAACATCATACTTTTCAAATCTAAAAAAAACCACGCTATTATGCGTGGTTTTTTAGATTGTGTTTATTCAATTAACTAAACAACAACTCAGCTCAATCAAAATCAGTTTGTTTTAGCAGAGCTTTTGGTAGATTCTGACTTATCATTAGCCCAGATCCCGCCTTCTAAATTATCAATTTCTGGGAACTTGCTACTATCAAATGTCGGGGTCACACCCGCTTTTATCTGACGTTCATAATCATTGATCACTGCGTAAGCCACTTTAGATAACATCACAATCGCTGCGATATTAACGAGTGCCATCAAGCCCATAGAGACATCAGCAAAATTCCATACAAGCTTAAGCGATGCAACAGAGCCTGCCATTACCATCGCAAGTACCAAGCCACGGAAAATAAATAATACTTTCTTACACTTAGTAAGAAACATTATATTACTCTCAGCATAACTGTAATTAGCTATGATAGAAGAGAAGCAAAATAGAATAATCGCAAACGCTAAGAAATAAGCAGCCCAACCACCCAGTTCATTGGTTAATGCAAGTTGTAATAAACCAATACCTTGCTGTCCATCTGGATTATTAAGCACACCTGAAAGCAAAATGATAGCAGCTGAAGCGGTACAGATAACAATGGTATCAACAAATACACCAATCATCTGCACAAAGCCTTGAGAAGCTGGGTGATTTGGGTTTGGCGTAGCTGACGCTGCAATATTGGCAGCACTTCCCATACCCGCTTCATTTGAGAATAAACCACGAGCAATACCTGCCATCATCGCACCCATCGCGCCACCAGCAGCTTCTTCCCAACCCATCGCGCTTTTAACGATTAATGATAACGCGGCCGGTACTTGCTCTATATTCATCACTAAAACAACCATAGCAATACCTAAATATGCTATTGCCATCACAGGAACAATAAGTTCAGATGCACGAGCGACTTTCTTTAAGCCGCCACAGATAATATAAGCAGAAGCAAGTACAATGATGATACCGACAATCGTTTTATCAAAACCAAACGCATTATTTAACGCATCTGTCATGGTATTAGCTTGCGCAGCATTAAAAGCAAAACCAAACGCGATGATAAGTAATACTGAGAAAACGCTGCCCATCCAACGTTTGCCTAATCCAAGCTCCATATAATATGCAGGACCGCCTCGATATTGACCTTCGCTGTCTTTAACCTTATAAACTTGCGCTAACGTTGACTCAATAAACGCCGTCGCCATGCCTAGCATGGCAATAAGCCACATCCAGAAAATGGCACCAGCACCACCCACAGTAATTGCAACGGCAACACCCGCCATGTTTCCTGTACCAACTCGTGCAGCCATCGAAGTACAAAAAACTTGAAAGGATGAAATGCCATCGGTTTTTTCACGCCCTTGAAAAACAAGCTTTACACCATGTCCGAATAAACGAAACTGGATAAAACCTAAACGTAGGGTAAATAAGAGACCAGCTGCAACTAGCACATAAATAAGAACACTGCCCCAAAGCAGTCCATTAATGGCATTTATCACTGACTCTATCGAAGTTATTAAATTTTCAAACATAAGCTAATCTTTATCCCCATGACGAACACGAACTCATTATTTTTATTCGATCGTGTTTGACTGATTTAAATTTCATTCCACATTTATCTCAAAGAATGTCTATAAGAACTTCCCTTCCACAAGCGCATTAAACGCTACGCTCACAAAATTCGATGCAGCAAAATAGCATACCATTAAAAAACCATAGTGTGATCAAGATCACACTTAAACACCTTAGGATCACAAGGCAAACATAGAATCATCAATACTAACACATAACACCCATAATTAACAAAATACATACAGATGAAACTGCGGATTTAAGTAGATTTTATGGCTTTATGTAAATAAAGAGGCTCAACTTATTTCGTAAAAAATTATGATGCTGTCTTTATTATCAGGCTTAGTGAACTTAAGATCACTCAATGACGGTATCGATGTCACATCAACAACGGCGTAATACTCAAGCACTACCCTCCCCTCATTTATGCCATAAAGCCTAATGATAAAGGGAGTAAGTTTGGTATTAACAACAACTAATCACATGTGAGAAGCCATATTTAAAGCACGTGTCGCTGCGTCATTATTAAAAATACACCCATATTAGCCACACTAAAAACATGAAAAGATAATAATAAATAAAGTCAATAATTTTTTTAAATCGATTTAAAATATATTTCCAGTGAAAACAACATACATCGTTAAACTGAAGCTATATACCTTAAATAACATGTGACTTCGACTCAGGATCTGACGGAATGCTAAAAATACGAAATCTGACCTTAATATCGACAAAAATGTTGGCATTAAGCCAAATATAAAAATAAAAAACAACTTAATTTCTTTTAAGTTACTGACTTTAAATGAAGTATTAAGCTGCTTTGGCACTCATTATTTCGAGTTAAGGTTAAGTCTGTATTTTCTAGTAACCTTATCATTTATGCTTTTTTATTGGTAATTTACAACTTTTCTGTAATTTTTTTTCATTTATGGTTGGATTTATTATCAAGATAGCTTCTAATACCAACAGTAAATCACCCACTTTAAGCAGCTTCTTTAAGCAGGATGTAATTTTATGGCTAATACACTAGAGCAATTTAAATCAATCACTACCATTGTCGCTGATACTGGGGACATTGAGGCCATCAAACGTTATCAACCGGAAGACGCCACAACAAATCCATCGTTAATTTTAAAAGCAGCTCACATCCCAGATTACAGCCATCTTATTGAAAATGCTGTTAAATGGGCAAAATCACAAAGTGATTTGATTGAACAGCAAATTGAAGATGCTGGTGACAAACTCGCCGTCAATATCGGTGTGGAAATTTTAAAAATAATTCCTGGCCGCATCTCGACAGAAGTCGATGCTCGACTTTCCTTCGATAAAGCCGGATCAATCAATAAAGCACACAAACTCATTCAACTTTATAAAGACGCAGGCGTAGATAAATCTCGAATTCTGATAAAATTAGCTTCCACCTGGGAAGGTATATGTGCTGCAAAACAACTTGAAAATGAAGGTATCAATTGTAACCTAACCTTACTTTTTAGTTTTGCCCAAGCACGAGCATGTGCTGAAGCTGGTGTTTTCCTTATCTCTCCATTCGTCGGTAGAATTCTTGACTGGTACAAAAAAGACACTGGACTTGATTACTCAGCAACAGAAGATCCTGGTGTCGTGTCTGTCACAGAAATCTATAACTATTACAAGCATCATGGCTTTAATACTGTCGTTATGGGCGCGAGTTTCCGTAATACTGGCGAGATAATAGAACTTGCAGGCTGTGACAGGCTAACCATTGGACCCGCCCTACTCGAAGAGATGGCCAACTCACAAACACACGTTATACGTAAACTGATACCAGCTACAACAACAGTAGAAGCTGCAGAACCACTCACTGAAGCTCAATTCCGTTGGGACTTCAATGAAGACCCCATGGCCGTTGAAAAGCTTGCCGAGGGTATTCGAAACTTTGCAATTGACCAAGGAAAACTTGAAGTCATGCTTAAAGAGCAAATAACCTCTTAAAAAGGAATGACAGAGATGACTAAACTAACTCAGAGTCAAACTTGGAAAGCGCTTAAAGCTCATACACAAGCATTACCTCATATGAGACACTTATTCGAAGATAATGCGCAGCGCTTTAACCAAATGTCGACTTCAGCATGTGGCCTATTTTTAGATTACTCTAAAAATAGAGCCACACAAGAAACGCTCTCCTTCTTGTTTACACTTGCTGATGAGGCCAAGCTAGAGTCAAAAATTACTGCCATGTTTAATGGTAAAGCAATCAACACAACCGAAAATAGAGCCGTGCTGCATACAGCTCTTCGAGCGAAACCTGAACAAAAGATATTACTCGATGGGCTCAATATTGTTCAGGAAGTACAAGAAACACAGCTAAAAATGACGACATTCGTTGACGCTGTTAGTACAGGAATTTGGAAAGGCTATACGGGTAAAACAATCACTGATGTCGTTAGCATAGGAATAGGTGGGTCATTCTTAGGACCTAAGATTGTCTCTCAAGCACTGAAGCCGTATTGGACGAGTAAATTAAATTGCCATTTTGTTGCTAATGTTGACGCAAGTTCTATTACAGAAAAACTTAAACTGTTAAATGCTGAAACAACGATATTTGTTATATCTTCAAAATCTTTCAGCACACAAGAAACATTAACCAATACTATTAGTGCTAAAGATTGGTTCTTAAAGCAAGGTGGTGAGCACAAAGATGTCGCTAAGCATTTTGTAGCTGTCACATCAAATATCGTTAAAGCCACTGAGTTCGGCATCGATGCTGATAACATCTTTCCTATGTGGGACTGGGTAGGAGGCAGATACTCTCTGTGGTCGGCAATTGGATTACCTGTCGCATTGTTAATTGGTATGAAGAATTTTCAGGCCTTATTACAAGGTGCTAATGAGATGGATCAGCATTTTTTGAATGCGCCACTCAATAAAAATATGCCTGTGATTATGGGACTTTTTTCACTACTTTATGGAAACTTCCATGATGCTCAGTCACATGTAGTACTAACTTATGATCATTATTTACGTGGCTTACCTGCTTATTTTCAACAACTTGACATGGAAAGTAATGGTAAATCAGTAACCTTAGATGGCAATAAAGTTGACTTTAGCACAGGTCCTGTTATTTGGGGCGGAGAAGGAACAAACGGACAACATGCTTATCACCAGCTGCTTCATCAAGGGACAGCCTTAATCCCAGCAGATTTTATTATGCCTCTTAATAGTCATAATCCTCTTGGTGAACATCATGTTCAACTCGCTTCTAACTGCTTTGGTCAAACTCAGGCGTTAATGCAAGGGAGGAACTATGATGAAGCACTCGATGAACTTTCCGGCAATCAACTATCGACTGATGAAAAAGCATTAATTGCCAAACATAAGGTGATGCTAGGCAATAAACCCAGTAATACGATTCTAATGGATAAATTAACCCCATCCACCTTAGGCTCACTGATCGCTCTTTATGAACATAGAACTTTCGTACAGGGCGCAATTTGGAATATAAACTCCTTCGATCAATGGGGCGTTGAGCTTGGAAAAAACTTAGGTAATGACGTATTAAATAGGCTCAAATCAGATATCGACGCAACGGCATTAGATTGTTCAAGCAATGGTCTAATAAACTTATTTAGACAAGGAAAAATTTAACCTTTACTTCATAAAAAAAGCCAGTTTCACTGGCTTTAAATCTATCACACCTCGTTTTGATGCCTACTTCAACCTCACAAAAACATTAAATTAACAATATTGAAACATTTGTGTTGCATACTATTTTAAAAGTGTGGTATTTATTTATTGAACTGAATAATAACAGGAGGTTGCTATGAATCGACTCGATTATGGTAGTGCACTAGATGATGATAGTTCGCTAGATGTGGTCGTCGAAAGACCCAGTCCCTCAAAAAGCACCAACAAAAAGCGTCGATGGCGTGAAATAGAAGCCATTAAAGAAAAGTATCGCTTACTTAATGAGCTTAGAGATATAGATGAAAGTTTTAAATATGAAATAGATAACCTATAAATTAAACCAATCCCACAAAAAAGAGTGCTTAACGCACTCTTTTTTGAATTTAGGACACACTCGACTCAACCACACTCTTCACTGTTTTAAGTGATCCCTGTAAACGATAAAAAGCATCGCCTGCTGAACTTGCCTTCTTGAGGTTTCTTTCTACCATCGAGGCAAAATAATCTTCTTGCTCCTCAGTCATATCAAGCACATGAAAACTACTACGGATCTCACGAGTCACCCCAGTCAATGCTGCACTGAACTTTTCATCATGCTCTACAATTGCACCTGTAATATGACCCAGAAGACCTTGGATCTCTATAAAAACATGATTTAGCGTATTTTGACGGCAAATATCTAAAACTCTGGCTTCTAACCCTTCGACAATTACAGCAATAATATCCCTGACACGCCCATATAACACTTCATCATCGACCGGCATATTTTTTATTAGAAACGAAACATGCTTATCATTGCATATCGTGCGACAGCCAAAGTCATATAGTCGACCATATTTATCCAAAAGTTCCAAAATATTAGCTTCTATAGGGCTTATGTCTGCATGTTTAGGTGCAAAATAGTGTATTTTACTATCACGGATCTCTAAACAAGCATTGAGGTTTAGCTGTTGCATCAATTCAAAAAAAGCATCCGCTAAACTCTGGTAATCACCACATAAGAAGCATTGCCTGAAAAACTGCAATACCGCACCATATTGCGATGATTCGGTCATGGATTGAAACGCCATATTTCGCGACATTGATTCAGCTTGAAGCAAAGATTGTTTTTTTTCTTGATATAAAGCTACTGTTTGAACCTTTGCCTGCAATTCCTTTAATTCAAAAGGCTTAGCAATAAAATCAACCGCACTGACCTCATAGGCCCTTAACCTCTCTTCAAGTGTGTTCATCCCAGACACAAATATGACTGCGACATCTTTGCCTAAACCCATCAGTTCACGACATAATTCAATGCCACTGACATCAGGTAGATTAATGTCCATTAAGATCAAATTGGGTGTTTCTAGCTCTAATGCCGCCCGGTATGAACTCGCGTCATTAAAGAGCGAGATCCGGTAGTCATCCTGAAGCACCTCAGAGATCAACTCACAGTAATCGATATCGTCATCTACAACCCAAACCAATATTTGATCCATAATCTTCTATCTCCTTATATCAATGCTAACGACACATACCTTACTTATTTTTAACTCAATAGCAGACTGACTCAGTTTAATCACACCATGAGGATTATTCTATCGATCATATGATCATTCCTCATCTGAAGAAAATTGTATCCCAATCAATTCCAATGAATTAACCAACCCATTTAAATCAAAGGGTTTGTGTAACACTCTATATGGCATATCTTCATTTTTATTAATCCCTATATCACCAATAAAGCCAGAAATAAGTAACACTGAAATATCAGCCTTTGCCGAGAGCTCTTTCGCTAATTCATAACCATTAATACCACCAGGCATAAGAACATCGGTGATCAATAATTTGATATCTCCTAATCCATCCTCATATTTTCTTCTCACCTCTAAGGGATCGACATAAGCTTCAACTTCCATTCCTAGCAGTTCACAATAATCAGAAAGTACAATCAATAGTTCCACTTCATCATCAACTATCAACACCTTTAACTTATTTGCTACTACTGGCATTGTTATACGCTGATTACTTTCGACCTCGACATCTATCACTTTTTTGATCACTGGAAACCAAAGACGAAATTCAGTACCTTGCTCGTCAGACTTAATCACGCTCATGTAACCTTTAGATCGTTTAACAAAACCATACACCATCGATAAACCCAAACCTGTTCCCTTACTTTTATCTTTGGTGGTAAAAAATGGTTCAAATATTTTTTCCAAAAGATGCGCTGGAATACCACAACCTGAGTCAATTACCGAAATAGTGACATACTCACCATCTTCTACTTTTAGGCTTCCGGTGATCCCTGGAAGCTGGCCACTCAAATGGCTGATATCCGTTTTTATCGAAATATCTCCCTTTCCATTCATCGCATCTTTAGCATTTAACACCAAATTTAATAATGCATCCTCCAAATCGCCACGATCAACATATATATCCGTTGTCTCTGCTTTAATTTCAACGTTTAGTTTTATTTGTGTCGTGAGTGACTTTCTTAATAATTCCTCCATCTCAGTAATAACATCATCCACCTGACAAGCCTGGGCCCTAAACTGCTCTTGCCTGGAAAATTGCAGTAATCTCCGAGTCAAATCGGTCCCTCTGTGGCAAGCTTTATAGGCATTACTGAGGTAGCGCAATAACTTTTGCTCAGTATTTTTCAATTCCAGCAATTCCAAATTTCCCTTTAAAACACCCAAAATATTATTAAAGTCATGGGCTATCCCACCCACCAATTGCCCCATAGCTTGCATTTTTTGGGTTCTAGCCATAATGTATTGTAGCTGCCTCTGCTCGGTAATATCTCTGCCAACCAAAGCGAATAAACTACCATGGCCACTGGTTTCCTCCAGTGCCACTAAATGCATGTGCAGTAATGCTTCTTCATTATCTGCAGTGGTACAGATGAGTTCACCGTCAAAATCTGTACGCTGATTGATTGCTTGTAAAAGGCCACCTCCCTCATACTCTGTTTGACCCAACTCAAACAACATAGTAATAGGTTTGCCGATTAACTGACTTCGAGGGTAATGGCTAACACTCGTCGCAGCTGCATTAGCATACATGATACTAGGCACACCAAAAGGAGAACGACTTGCCACTAAAATGAGATCTTCACTATTGCTTACGATTGATTGAAACATCTCTCTATCAACAATGGGAGCCACGACACCTTTAGTATGACCTTGCCGATTGCCAGATCCCTGTACCAACATACCCATAATAATATCTGACAACATCTCATTAGACCCTAAAAGAAATGACAACCAATCTTCACTTCCTGAGTCAAAAAATATTTGCATATTCGCTCTTTTAGTTGGCCAGATAATAAATGACTTCCAGCGATGAACAATTGGCTCCTGGCTCATAAATGGCCAATCTTTAGCTTCTTTCCATAAGGTGAGATAGCGCACGGGATCGCGACACCAACAAGTAGTACAAGCAGGCATCTCTTCTGAATTGAATGTGTCTTTGGGAAATATTAATACCGCTTGAGATTGACTAAGCTCAGCTAGGATCCGGCAAAGAGGTAGCAGAACATCTTTGCCATTAATCAGATCCGCCTGCAGCTTCCCTAACTCAGCCAGCAATTTGGGCCAAAAAGGATTAATATCTGTTTGAGATAATTCTTTAAACATCCTAGAGTCCATTCTTACAACCCTTATTATCTAGTCCATACTCATTATTAACTTTATTAGTCTATTGTTAATAGCATAGTTTAGCCCTGCTATTTCGCGACTTTATTCTATATAAAGCTGATAGCAGACCCAGCTAACATAGGGAAAAAAGATATTGAATTTACAGAGTGGTGTTACAAAAAATTAGGGCTGTAGATGAGAATACATGTTGATTTATAAGCTAAAAGAGATGCAAGATACTTATGTAAAAATAACCATAAATAATTCACCCTATTGTCTATTGGTGAATACGGACTAAAAAAGAGAGCCTTAGCTCTCTTTCAGATTCAAAACTACAGTACGTTAAACAAGTAGCTTTTTAATTGATTAAAGTTTGCAGCAAGCGTCACAGACAAGATATCCTTATTTTCTACCGCAGCAAGCTCTATAGGCAAAGCAAGTTCAATATCAAGTTCTTTATCAACGACATCTTTAAATTTCGCAGGGTGTGCAGTGCCTAAAAATATCCCTTTTTCCTCGGTAGACAAGGTTAGCTCTAATGCTTTAGCAGCAATGGCGGCATGTGGTTCAGACAGGTAACCTTGGCAGATCAGTGCCTTTAGCGAATCAGAGGTATCTTCTTCAGACAAGGCTACCCCTTTTATATCAGACAAAGACCAACCCATTTTCTCAACAATCGCTTCGACCCTTGGCCAATTACTCGGCTCAGCCACATCCATGGCATTTGACATCGTCGCAACCGTCGCTTGCGGAAGCCAATCACCTTGTTCTAAATAACGAGGGACAGTGTCGTTACTGTTGGTTGCAGCAACAAAACCCGCGATGGGCAACCCCATGGCTTTCGCAAACAAACCTGCGGTCAAATTACCAAAGTTACCGCTAGGAACTGCAATCACAGGATCTTGATTATGTTGACGTTTAAATTGAGCTACCGCCTCAAAGTAATAACAAGTTTGCGCCAATAAGCGACTAATGTTAATCGAATTGGCAGAATTAAGGTGCAAACCATCACGAACATCGCTGTCTTCAAACGCATGCTTCACCAGTGCTTGGCATGCATCAAAATCAGACTCAACCGACACAGTATGAATATTCCCACCCAAAGTTGTGAACATCTTTTCCTGCAAGATACTGATCTTGCCTTTGGGATAAAGCACCACTACCTGAATGTTGTCCAGTCCAAAAAAGGCATCCGCGACTGCAGCGCCTGTATCACCAGAGGTTGCCGTTAATATATTGATTTTTTTATCACCGGCTAATTCATTTAAGCATTGTGCCATAAAACGGGCACCAAAATCTTTAAACGCTAACGTCGGTCCATGAAATAGCTCAAGGCAGTATTTACTGTCATCAGCCTTAACCAACTTAACATCAAAATTGAAAGCTTTTTCGACCAGAGAGTCTACAGCATCTTGTCCTATTTCTGAGGCTAACCAGGCGCCTAATACCTTTTGGCTGCGTTCAACAAAAGGCAGTGCTAATAAGGCATCCATGTCCTCCAATACTGGGATTTCACTTGGAAAAAATAAACCTCTATCTTTACCAAGTCCTAACGTTAAAGCCTCAGTAAAACTGACCACTTGAGAGGGATGTTTTAAATTATACAGTTCCATGATTTCAACTACCTTTTATCAATACTTATTTATCTATTCTACGGGCGCCTAAGGCATCTAACTTACAAATATGAGAAAAACCTAGCCCTTGCTCTACGTAGTTTGTCTCTAACCAAGCTTGCGCTGCTTGAGCCGTTGCCAAACTGTCAGTGATAGAAAAAAGGGTCGGTCCGCTGCCAGAGATCCCTGTCGATAACATCCCTAGTTTATCTAACGCTTCCCTTGCAGACTCATACCCTGGTATGGCTGATGCGCGGTAAGGCTCGGCCAATACATCTTTTAATACACACATCGCCAGCTCAGCATCTTGTTGATAAGAAGCATGAACAAAAGCACTTAAATTACGTCCAAAGTCGATGGTGACAGACTGGCTATATTGGGCAGGTAAAAGCTCACGCATCTTGGCCGTCGAAAGCGATATCCCCGGATAAGCCACAACCCAATACCAAGCTTCAAATGATGGAATGCTATCACAGACTTTAAGCTGAGTATTGAGCATCAACTGCATCCCCCCTAAATAGCTGGGCGCGACATTATCATAATGAACAGAGCCACTGATCTTGCCCTCAAATTCTCCCATCAGTATCAGTAAAGCCTGCTCATCATAAGGATGGTTAAAATACTCATTGAGAGCATACAGTGCAGCCACCACAGAGCTAGCACTAGAGCCTAGTCCACTCCCTACGGGCAAATTTTTCTCCAACGTCAGTGCTATTCCTTGTTGTTTATTCAACTGCTGCATAAAAAATAACGCACATTGGTAAACAATATTATCTTCAGGAGCTGGAGGTAATTTATCTGCCCACAAGCCTTCAACACTTAATGCAATACCTGATGTCGAAGATGTAATAGACACTCTGTCTCCGAATAAAGAACCATCAATCGGTGCCAATGCAGCACCGAGTAAATCGTAACCGACACCAACATTACCCATAGAAGCTGGAGCGTAAACGGTTATGCTCATGCGCTCATCTCCCGAGTCCAATTTAAGGTTCTCAGTAAATCAGCAAACACACCAGCGGCGGTGACATCTGTGCCCGCACCATAACCACGAAGCACAAATGGGATAGGTTGATAATAGCGACTATAGAAGGCTAAAGCGTTTTCACCACCTTTAACACTGTAAAGAGGATCTGCAGCATCGACTTCTGCTATTTTGACTCGGCAACCATTATCGTCAATTTGACCTAAATAACGCAGCACTTTCCCTTCAACACGAGCTTTCTCGACCCATTGGGCTATATACTGATCAAGTTTAGGTAAATGACTCATAAACGTTTCGACATCACCACTAGCATCAAACCCATCTGGCAGTACCGACTCGATAGTAATATCGCTTAATTCGAGATCTAATCCCACCTCACGCGCTAAAATAAGCACTTTACGAGCCACGTCCATACCACTGAGGTCATCTCTAGGATCTGGCTCAGTGAAACATTTATCACGTGCAATTCCAGTTGCTTCAGAAAGTGTCATTCCTTCGTCTAACATACCAAAAATGTAAGACAGTGAACCTGATAGTATCCCATTGAACTTCAGAAGCTTATCGCCGGCAAAAAGTAGTTTTTTAAGATTATCAATGACTGGTAATCCAGCACCGACAGTTGTCTCATACAAAAATTGTCTACGTTGTTTCAGCGCTGTTTGGCGCAAGTCGCGATAATATTGGATATCTCGGGTATTGGACTTCTTGTTTGGTGTTACGACATGTAAACCAGCATTCATCACATCTAAATATTGATTAGATACATGCTCACTCGACGTACAATCGACTAACACAGGATTGAGTAATTGCTGCTCTTTTGCCCACTTCAACATATAATCAAGATCATATGCTGTTTGGCTATCACTGAGTAAGCTACCCCAACCATTGAGGTCCACTCCCTCTGCATCGAGTAACATATGACGAGAATTAGCAATACCGCACACTCTGACAGTAATGTGCTCTTTTTTCAGCATTGGACTTTGCATTTTTATTTGCTCAAGCAACCCAGATCCAACATTACCACAGCCCACCAAGAATACATCTAGATAATGCTGCACATCAAAAAAACGTTGGTGGCAAGCTGAAATAGCATGCTTTGTTTTACGCTGTTCAATGACTGTTGAGATTGAGCGCTCTGAAGACCCTTGTGAAATAGCAATAATATTCACTGACGCTTGCGCTAGCGCTTGGAAAAACTTACCCGCAACCCCTTTGTGAGTGCGCATACCATCGCCTATCAATGACACAATGGATAAATTATCTCGCATCTCAATAGGTTCTAACATGTCATTTTTAAGCTCTAATTCGAACTCCAATTCCAATGACTCTTTGGCTTTAAGTGCATCTTCGGTGGCGATACAAAAACTGATACTGTATTCAGACGAGCTCTGTGTAATGAGTGAAACAGAGATCCCAGAACGAGATATCGCTCCTAGCGTACGGCTTGCCATCCCCACCATACCTTTCATGCCGGGACCTGAAATATCAAACATGGTTTGGTTATCTAAATTAGAAATAGCTTTAACATTCAAACCACTCTTATCAGCATCATTGGACACTAATGTGCCGATAGCTGATGGATTAAAACTATTACGGATATAACAAGGAATATGGTAACGAGCAATAGGCAATATCGTTTTAGGATGCAACACCTTAGCACCAAAGTAGGAGAGTTCCATGGCCTCTTGATAACTAAGCTGAGAAAGCAATTTTGCATCAGTCACAACACGAGGATCAGTATTATACACACCATCGACATCAGTCCAGATCTCACAACATGTGGCCTCTAAGCAAGCAGATAACACGGCTGCTGAATAGTCGGAGCCATTGCGCCCAAGAATGACAGTTCGTCCTTGTTTATCTCCTGCTGTAAATCCAGGCATCACCCAGACACGTTGACTTGTTAACGGCAGTTGTGCAAAATTAGCTTTACTCAACTCGATATCAACCATAGATTCCAATGGATCACCAGTAGCGACCAACAAGACTTGAGGCTCAAATAAGTCTGAACTAAGATCGTTAGCTATCATCAACTGCACCATCAGTTGAGATGACAGTTTTTCACCAGCAACTAATACTTCAGCTCTCACAAAATCTGGACACTCATTAAGCAAACTAATGCCGAGTAACTTCTTTTCCCAAAAGCTCATTTGTTCAGCTAGCGTCTTCATCAATTGAGATAGTTGCAACTGAGTTAATGCAGAACTTGCGCTTTGGTATAAATGAGTAAATACAAGCTCAATATCCGCTAACACAGCGGTAAAGTCATCCCCCTTAATCGCAAGGTCGACGACTTCTAATAACCCATTTGTGACGGTTGCTGGTGCCGACAACACGACAGCGACTGATTCAATTTTTGCAGTATCGGCAATAATGGCCGCTGCTGCACTAAATCGTTGCCAGTTAGCTAACGAGGTACCACCAAACTTCATTACTTTCATTACTTTCTCCTTGTACCGCGCCACTCAAGAAACAAAAAAGCCCGCTCCTTGGTATGGGAGCGGGCTTGTCTTATTCAAAATCTTAAGTACGTTTAGCCTGCTCCCACGAAAATAATCGTGGTAGTGGTTGTAATAATGCTGGTTACAACGCTATTGAGGCAATGCATTAGAAATTAATTAATCCAAATAAACGTAAATATCAATGAGAACAGAATTGCTTTTTCCTATGCCCATGTCAACCCCTAAGCATAATTTAACGAAAATAATGCCATTAATGCTCTATTTTCACCTCTAATCATAAAAAGATTAACCTCTACTCAGACTAAGAGAACAACAGTAAAAGAACTAAACCATGCTTATCAACCATGGTAAAATAATAGTTATACATTTGAAATTAAATGGCTTTTAACTTCACAAAAATGTAAACATCAAACCAGTAAAGCTTTTCGATAATAAAAAATGACTCTAATAATCTAAACGTCATCATTATTTCCATATCACTTCTATTTTATTCATTGAAAATTGATTTTCAATGTGTAAAAACCAAGTTAAAATGTGCACACATTCTGAATTGGAGCCAATATGAAAATCACCAAACACTGTGCAGTAAGCATTCATTATCGTTTATCTGATGAGAAAGGCCTTGTCATCGAAGACTCTTTCGAAGGTGAGCCAATGCTTTATCTCCACGGAACTGAAAACATGATCCCAGGCCTAGAAAATGAACTAGAAGGTAAAGTTTCGGGTGATAAATTAAATGTTACCGTTGACCAAGAACATGGTTATGGTCCATATCATGATGGTTTACGTCAAGAGGTTCCTGTCACTGCATTTGGTGATACTCAAGATATCTCACCAGGTATGCGCTTTATTGCTGAGACCGAAATGGGTCAACGTCCTGTTCAAGTTATAGAAATAAAAGATGATGTTATTGTTGTCGACGGCAATCATCCATTAGCAGGCCAATCATTGAACTTTATTGTTGAAGTGATCGACGTTCGTGAAGCGACTGCAGAAGAAATAGCACATGGGCACATTCATGATGACGGTAGTCGTTGTGCCTCAGAACACAATCATTAGCAAACCATTGAGATCATATCCCCAAGTGACTTCAAGATTCAGTATGTCGAAAAGTAACGAGTTCAAGGCAATAAATTGATGAACTCGTTATTCTCGACTCGGAAATTTAGGAGTGATTTGGATATAGAATACGAGTCAGCTATTCTAGTTACGACATGGAAAAAGGGTTAATGAGACGTTCATTAACCCACTCGCTTATACACACTTGTGTTTGGTACTCGTTCACAAAATGAGTTGTTTTATTTTATCTCTTTGCTCTTGCTTCATATGCTTTAGATAATTTGAACAACGAGTGATAGTAGCAATACTGATCTGACACTCGGAAGCTATCTGACGCTGACTCATTTCACCGAAAAGCAAGGCTTGAAAAACCTTGAGTCTGCCAGCAATCGCACTACGTTCCTCTTCTGTTAATAAGAGTTCAAATAAGTTAAGCAGGGCATTATGATCTTGGTGACTCACCACTTTTTCTAACACAGAATCCCAATCAGCTCTCATTTATCTTCCCTTTCATTTATGTCGAACATAAGCTTAATCTTATTTTTTATGAATCAATACTAGCTACAGTGTAATATTTGAGTGCCTCTAGCTGAATGAGTCACGATTTAATGTAACTGTATTACTTCAGTAAAAGTCTATCAAAATGCCAACCAAATCCCAAGCTATCATCTTATCCAAGCTCATTTGTCCACACCGTAACAGGAATACAAACACTGTTACCAAAAAAATCATCTTTACATGTAAACTATTGAATATTTTCATAGTATCAGCAGATAAAAAAGGAATACAATAATAAAGTAATGACACAAAACGTGAGAGCAATATAATGAACAATAAAGCCAAAATGGCCATATTGTCACTCGTAACTAGCACAACTTTAGTTGCGAATGTACAAGCACATAATTTCAAAAATACAGATGATGCGATCGAATACCGTCAGTCAGCATTCAGTTTACTTGCTTACAACTTCGGTGATATGGGCGCCATGTTAAAAGAGAAAAAAGCGTTTGATGCCCAGATTTTTGCTATGCGTGCAGATAATGTCGCAGCATTGTCAAAACTTCCTTTAGAGGGTTTTACACCGGGTTCAGATAAAGGCAACACAGAGGCACTCGCTAAAATCTGGGAGGAAAAGTCTGATTTCGACACAAAAATGCTTCAGCTTCAAAAAGATGCTGCTGCACTTGCTATCTTAGCAAAGACTGATGATAAAAAGATGTTAAAGCAAGCATTCCAAGCCACTGCAAAAAATTGTAAAGGTTGTCACGATGTATATAAAAAAGACTAAATAGCAGTTAAAACCTGATCTCTCTGTGAGATATCAGGTTTATAATTGACTCTGCACCATGTTATCTACATCATCTCTAACACAGGAAAAATCAAATAGTATCCAACCATTCCCGCAATCATAGCCAAAAGTAGCAAGGCTATTAATACCGAACGAAACCTTAGTTTCAACTCTGTTTTTTCGGGTACTTGTTTATAACCTGTGATCATGGGAATAATTAACTTATCACCCTTTATTCCATGATAAATCACAGCTAACACATGAATACCTGCCAAGCCTAACATGACATAAAACACTTTTTTATGCAGCCAAGTCATCAAAGAGCCCACTTCATTAGAAACAAGTGAATATAATGGCCCTTCTGTAAAAATCTCATCTGAAGCAAATAAGCCACTTATTAATTGTGCAGAGATGAATGTAATTAAGGCAATCACCATATATCCCCCCAAAGGATTATGCCCTACACTAGAAGACACGCCTTGCTCCTTAGTCAACTTCATATAACCTAATACGGTTTTAGGATGCTTAATAAAATGACTGAAACGTGCAGTATCACTCCCTATTACCCCCCAAATAAGCCTAAAGATAATCAGAATCATCAAGGAGTATGCCAATATCTGATGCCAATCCATCTCTCCAATATCAGCTGTCCACCACAGAGACCCTAATAACAAGATCATGCCCCAGTGAAAAAACCGAGTAGGAAGATCCCAAACTTTAATTTTATTGTTCATTTTTTACCAGATACATAAAGTGTTGAATGGAGTATGCGAAAGAATGTGCTGCGAATTAGGCGAGTATTATAAAAAAAACACTACAACTTATCCATTCAAATATGACTTTCTCCTCTCTTTTTTACAAGCGATTTTTAACAAATATTTTCAAAAATTGTTTAAGCGATCAAATAAAAGCCTACCGATACATAGCAGCCACTAAAACGTGACATTGATCACAACTTTAACTGTCAACATTGGTAGTCTGCACTTAATGTAACAATAAAAGGCTAACTATATGATAAAGATCACTAGCAAAAATCTTGAAGTAACCCCTCTTATTCGTGAACGTGTTCAAACTCGCTTAAATAAGCTTGCTAGGCATGATATTCAACTGCTCAACCCACATGTCATCATTACCCAAGAGAAACTATTATTTAAAATTGAAGCCACTGTCGGGATCCCCAACCACACGCTTTTTGCTCAAGCAAAACATGAAGACTTTTACTCCGCGATGAATGCGATGGGGCAAAAACTTGAAAAGCAACTCAATCGCCTAACTCATAAATCTGAAGCCCAACGATATGACACTTTAAAGAGGCAAGGAGAGGTGGTAGACACCGATATTGAAAATGAAGAAAACCATAATGTTGCCGCTTAAAAGTAACATGGGTACATGACTTATTACTCTGTTAAAAAAGAGTATTATTGGTTTGATTTTCACAAACAATTTATCAAAAGCGTACCTATAAGGTGTGCTTTTTTATGTCACAACATAAATGTTGTATCTCATTAAAAAAACAGTGTACTGTCGATGTACACTGAAATATAAAAAAGTTTTAATTGACACGCATGGCTTCGCGCTTTACTTTTGTAAGAATGAAACGACCTAATGCTAACTTTTTTACTTTCTTTTTTATTCCCCCCAAGTAGGGAGGCGGAATTTCGGTGTGAAAACGAAAGTGAAAATTCCAAAGCCTCCCTAGTGGGAGGTTTTTTTATATCTGCATTTGATTAAAATATAGAGGACAGCATGAGCAAACCACAGCCATTAAATCATACCCGTGAACAGATCACTGCACTAGATAAAGATCTACTGGCGTTGTTGGCTAAGAGACGTGAGCTCAGTTTGAACGTAGCCCGCAGTAAAGAAGTCGACATACGCCCAATACGTGATACTCAAAGAGAAAAAGAATTGCTTTCTCGATTAGTTAAACAAGGTCGTGAACAAGGTCTAGATGCTCATTATGTTATCTCCCTTTATCAAAATATCATAGAAGATTCGGTACTTAACCAACAAGCCTATCTGCAAAACCGTGCCAATCCCGAAACTCAACAACAGCAATATAATGTAGCCTACCTTGGTGCACGAGGTTCATACTCCTACTTGGCGGCTAATCGTTACTGCGAGCGACGACAGGTTGATATGCTGGACTTAGGTTGCAAAAGTTTCGATGACATAGTTCAAGCTGTAGAGTCAGGACATGCAGATTATGGGTTCCTCCCCATAGAAAACACCTCATCAGGTTCGATTAATGAAGTCTATGATGTCCTTCAACATACAAGTCTAGCTATTGTTGGTGAAACAACTATCGAAGTCGATCACTGCCTACTCGCTAAAAATGGCAGTAAATTAACCCAAATTAAAACCGTTTATGCTCACCCTCAGCCTATCAGTCAATGCAGTCGATATTTAACCCTTCATTCCGACTATAAATTGGAGTATTGTTCTAGCAGTGCTGAAGCAATGGAGAAAGTGATTAATAGTGACGATCCTACCGTAGCAGCCATTGGCAGCACTGAAGGTGGCGCACTTTATCAATTAGAAGCGATCGATCAAGATCTGGCTAATCAGAAAATTAACCAGAGTCGCTTTATCGTTGTCGCTAGAAAAGCCATTGCTGTACCTGAACAAATCCCAGCTAAATCAACGTTAATTATGGCGACAGGGCAAAAGCCTGGAGCGCTAGTTGAAGCACTTTTAGTGTTAAAAGCCCACAATTTAAATATGAGTAAACTTGAATCCCGCCCGATACCGGGTACTCCTTGGGAAGAAATGTTTTATCTTGACCTCGATGCTAATCTGAACAGCGAGGCGATGCAGTCGGCACTCAAGGAACTTGAGCGTATTACCCGGTTTATTAAAGTATTAGGCTGCTATCCATGTGAGACAGTTAACCCAACTCAACTGTCTAACAGCCAGTTAATGATAGAACCCGATACCAGCCGTGCTGAACGTTCAACAAAGACATTAACACCAAGTGAGCTTATCAGCACTGACAAGCTCAGATACAGTAAAACCAGCAAAGAAGATGCTACTGAAGTCACTATAGGACAGCTACAAGTCGGTGATGGACATTTCGGTGCGATGGCGCTTATCTCTTTGCCACAAGACAGCGATCTCTATAGTCACAAGGCAAAATCACTAAAAGAAGCAGGTTTTCAGGCAGTGGTTTTAGAAGGACTATCCCGACAGTTAGATATGAACGCTGATATCATTAAATTAAAAAAATCACTGCACCAATTTAACCTAGAATGCATTATTTCTGTCGAACATGAATCTGAATTGAAATTTGCTACTGAGCATGCCAATATGCTGCTTATCGCTGGTAAACAAATGTACAATAAAACCCTGCTAAGGCATGTAGGTTCGCTGCATATGCCTGTGATATTAGAACGTAATACCATGGCAAGTATTGAAGAGTTACTCAATGCCGCAGAGACCATATTAACTCAGGGTAATCAACAATTGATACTTTGCGAGTCAGGAGTAAGGACATTCAATAATTCTATTATGCCTTCACTCGATTTGGCTGCACTCGTCGATATTAAGGCAATGAGTCACCTTCCTATTTTAATTAATCCCAGCTATGCATCTAATCAACACACACTTTCACCTCATGCTAAGGCTGGGAAAAAACTCAATGCCGACGGCTTAATACTCTGCTTTTCATCACAGCAAAATGAATTTGACGCTGAGCTAGCTCATCACAGTGAATTGCTTAGAAGCCTATACCATTAGATAAACGATAAAAAAATGAGGACTTTAGTCCTCTTTTTTTATTCAAGATAGATAAGATATTAGACAGTAAGACCTTCGGTCAAATTTAACCAGCCTTTAAGGATGCGGTGACAAAACCAAAGGGTTGCAAGTAAATAAACACTCACACTAAGCCAAAGGGGTGAGAGTAAAAATCCAACCCCACTTAAAATAGCAAAGCCAATAATTGAATGACGTTGCCAGCGTAGATGTGACTTAATAAGTAAACTGACACACACAGGTTTATGATAAAGATTAATCACTAACCCTAATAAGGTCGGAAGAAAAAATAGAGGGAAAGCGATCATCAAACCATACAAAAAATGCACTAAACTGGGATCGTTTATGGATACTTTCTCTGAGGTCATTGATATCATAGATAAGCTCCAATAATGACAAATAGAGATAACACATCCCTTAACAATACTTTCTCAATCGCTATTACGCAAATCCAACTTTCTTTAGCTTACCACCAAACTCGCCGTCAATAATCCATATCAGCGCTCAAATTTACAAAGTAAGAAGGTTCAAATTTCACCCTGTCTTACGGAAATAAGCCCATTGAATGATCGATTAATCAGTTCTCATATCATTGACAGACTGCAGCATAACACGGCTTTCACGCTGAAACTGAGGAGCAAAATCACCAAACCACTGTGCCACTTCTTTAAACTGAAGCACAAATGCTTCTCTATCACCTGTTTGTAACAAGGATAATGCCTGTGAGTAATTATCTAAGTAATCACCAATAGCCTGCATGCTCTCTTTTTGGGCAAAAATGATATCAGCATAGAGATCAGGGCTTTGGGCAAACAAACGACCAACCATTGCGAGTTCGAGGCGATAAATAGGTGAACTAAATTGCAGTAAACTTTCGATATCAGCCCCTTCTTTATAGAGGTTTAAACCATAAACAAAAGAAGAAAAATGTCGCATTGCTTGCACTAGCTGCATCGCTTTATCATGTCTCTCAGCTTCTGCTTCTACAATTCTGGCACCCCATATTTGGATTTGCTCCAACAACCATTGGTACTCCTCACTTTGACGTCCATGACAAACAACCACGACTTGTTTCGCTAAACTACCAACATCAGGACCAAACATTGGGTGAAAACCTACTACAGGCCCTTTATGGGCTGCTAACATCGCTGCTAGTGGCTTACCTTTAATCGATGTTAAATCCGCCAAAATACAACGAGCAGGCAAAGTAGTCAGTTTATCTTTTATTAAGTCACACGTGATACCAATAGGGACTGTCACAAGCACTAAACCGGCTTCATCAAAAATATCATCCGCTTTAGCCCAATCATCCTTGTCGATAATGTTAACCTGATAACCTGATAAAGTCAGCATCTGGGAAAACAACCCTCCTAATTTCCCGCTTCCCCCTACAATAACAACACGACCTAAATTAGGGTTTACCTGCTTAAAACCGATATCCTTCTCATTAAGGTAAGACTCACGCATCAAGCGTCTTAAAATATCCTCAATAAGTTGCGGTGACACGTTCATCTTTTGAGCTTCATCACGACGCTTCGACAACATAGCAGCTTCGCGCTGAGGTGCATATATAGGTAAACCTGCCCCATGTTTTACCGCACCAACCTGAGCAACCAAATCCAAACGTTTTCTAAGAAGGTGGATCAGTTGTTGATCAACACCATCTATCAAGCCTCTTAAGTTCTCAAGTTCAGCTGTTGTTCTCTCATTCATTCGTTGTCTTCCCGCCAGAGGCATATAAAAATTGTATTACTCACAAAACGTTCAATATTAACCATTAGAAACTTTAAGCTGAGCAAAACGATTAGGCAACACAGCTGAAAGCGATGCCGCACCTTCGCGTAATAAATGTTCTGTGGTTGCCCAATCGATACAAGCATCAGTCACTGACACACCGTAGGCGAGTTCACACATTGGTTTATTACTACTTTGTTTGCCCTCATTAAGGTGACTTTCAAGCATCACACCAATAATAGATTGATTACCCGATAAAATCTGCTTAAAAACGTCTTCACAAACCCCTTTTTGCTTGCGGTGATCTTTCGCAGAGTTTCCATGGCTACAATCGACGATTAAGCGTGCATTCAAATTAGCACTATGGAGTTGTTGTTCACAATCCTCAACGCTTTCAGCATCATAATTTGGCGTTTTTCCACCACGTAAAATGACATGCCCATCAGGATTACCCGCTGTTTGAAGCAGTGCAACCTGCCCCTTTTGATTTATCCCCATAAATCGATGACTACTGGCTGCTGATTCAAGTGCATTTATCGCCACCCCAAGCTTACCATCTGTGCCATTTTTAAACCCAACAGGCATAGATAAACCTGATGCCATTTCCCTATGAGTTTGTGACTCTGTGGTTCGTGCTCCAATAGCAGACCATGTGATCAACTCAGACATATACTGTGGGCTGATGGGATCGAGAGCTTCAGTTGCAACGGGTAATCCCAACTCTGCCAACCAAATCATTAATTCTCTGGCTTTGCGAAGTCCTTTCTCCACATCGAACGACTCGTCCATATCAGGATCATTAATCATCCCCTTCCAACCAACCGTCGTTCTTGGCTTCTCAAAATAAACTCGCATCAATATGAAAAAATCATCATTCAATTCATCATGCAATTTCTTAAGTTTTAATGCGTACTCCTTTGCTGAATCAATATCATGAATAGAGCAAGGCCCTGTTATGATAAGCACTCTGTTATCTCGTTTATGTACAATATCGGCGACAGTTTTACGCGCATTAAGCACGTAACGGTATGCATGCTCAGATAAAGGTAACTCAAACTTTAACTCTTGAGGAGTCACTAATACGGTTTCTGAACTGATATGAACATTATTTATCGTATCTTGCTGCATACTAACCACCTGATAGTTTTCTTAAATTGTCTACATTGCGTTAAATTAACACTATACATCTATTATTTCACTAACCCCCCGTAATAGTGTATTGCTACACCATTACATTAATATGTTAATAATGCCTTTACTTGCCCTTAAGATCAAGCGAGTTATGCACACAAAAGAAGATTTTTAAAAATTAGTCCATTTATTCTGATTATAATATTTTTCTCAGTTCCAAGATCACAAAAACCCGCTATAAGCGGGCTATTGTGCGAACACTGCGTCTTTTTCTTACTTTAAAGCAACAACTATTATTATTTAGTCGCTAACTTCTCACGAATACGTGCAGATTTACCTGAACGTTCACGTAGATAGTAAAGCTTAGCACGACGAACACGGCCACGACGCTTAACTTCGATACCAGAGATGATTGGGCTATGCGTTTGGAATGCACGCTCAACACCTTCACCATTAGAGATTTTACGTACTGTGAATGCAGAATGTACACCGCGGTTACGCTTAGCGATAACAATACCTTCGAACGCCTGTAAACGTTCTTTACCACCTTCTACAACACGTACTTTAACAACGACTGTGTCGCCTGCACCAAATTCTGGTACATCTGTTTTCATTTGCTCTTCGTTGAGCATTTTAATGATATTATTCATGAAATAAACTCCATACTAGTAATAACTGATCGTCACTATCCACACTCATTTGTTGAATCAACAAACTGATTTAAAAGCTTCGTTTGTTCGTCAGTCAGAGCTAGATTTTCTAATAATTCTGGTCGTCTTAACAAAGTTCTACCGAGACTCTGCTGTAGACGCCAGCGTCTAATATGTTCGTGGTTACCACTTAACAAAACTGCCGGAACATCTAAACCATCCAAAGTTTCAGGACGAGTGTAGTGGGGGCAATCCAGTAAACCGTCAGAGAAAGAATCTTGCTCTGCCGACGCTTGTTTTCCGAGAACACCCGGAACCAGCCTAGATACTGAATCAATCAAAGTCATCGCAGGAAGTTCACCGCCCGAAAGCACGTAATCACCAATTGACCACTCTTCATCCACTTCAGTTTGAATAATACGTTCATCAACACCTTCGTATCGACCGCATACTAAAATCAAACTGTCTGATTTAGCTAACTCTTCAACGCCTTGCTGTGTAAGCTTACGTCCTTGAGGAGACAGATAAATCACCTTCGTACTGTCGCCAGCTGCAGTTTTTGCAGCATGAATAGCGTCGCGTAAAGGCTGCACCATCATTAACATACCAGGCCCACCACCATAAGGGCGATCGTCCACAGTATTATGTTTATCATGGGTGAAATCTCTTGGATTCCACGTGTGCAACTTAAGCAGGCCTTTGTTAACGGCCCGACCCGTTACTCCAAAGTCTGTTACGGCACGAAACATCTCTGGAAACAGGGTTACTACCCCTAACCACATATGTCCTACCTCGACTTAAAAGTCCGGATCCCAATCCACTAAGATCTGTTTGTCCGTTAAGTTCACCTCTAGGACGAACTGCTCGGTGACAAAGGGGATCATACGTTCCACTTTGCCAAAGCCATCTTTTGCGTTAGCTTTAACAAGAAGTACGTCATTCGATCCTGTTTCCACGATCTCCTGAACCTTACCCATGTTATAGCCTTTAGTATTTGTCACTTCACAACCGATAAGATCACGCCAGTAGAATTCATCTTCAGGCAGTGCTTCTATCTGTTCTGCAAGCACAGCAATCTCACAATTTGTGAGCATCTGAGCTTGATCCCGTGTTTCTACACCTTCAAGAGAAGCCACTACAGCTTTCCCCTGAAAACGCCACTGGGTCACTTTTACTTCGCGCCACTCACCTTGTTCTTTAATCAACCAAGGTGAATAGTCAAAAATGCCTTCAACAGAATCGGTATAGGTAGTGATCTTCAACCAACCCTTAATGCCATGACTGGAGCCTATTTTTCCCAGTACGACAGGTTCTTGTTTACTACTCATCAAACTATACCTTAACGCTATTAAGCAACAGCTTTACGTGCGTCTTTGATCAACTTTGCTACACGATCTGATGTTCCAGCACCGTTAGTCACCCAGTGCTCAACACGATCTAGGTCTAAACGTAACGTTTCTTCCTGACCACGAGCCATTGGGTTAAAAAAACCAACACGCTCAATGAAACGACCATCACGGGCATTACGGCTATCAGCAACAACGATGTTATAAAATGGACGCTTTTTTGCGCCGCCACGAGCTAAACGAATGGTAACCATGCGTCTTCAATCCTCTAATGGTTTGCTTCTTCGAAGCAAAATAAAAACTGGGACTCCGTGTTCGCGAAGTGTCCCAGTGTAGAAAGCCGGACGAGTGTACCTTACTTACCGGCAAATGCAATGTTTTTTGACCACTACCACTCATCCCTAGTATCGCGATATTGAGTGGAATTGTGGTTTACAGGTCCAAGTTAGGGCTAGCCCCAATCGAATCTCAAATTTAAAATAATATTAACGTCCTGGCATCTTCATGCCTGGTGGCAACATACCGCTCATGCCACGCATCATTTTTTTCATGCCGCCCTTAGCCGACATTTTTTTCATCATTTTCTGCATCTGACTAAACTGCTTTAATAAGCGGTTTACATCTTGAATTTGAGTACCTGAGCCTTGAGCAATACGGCGCTTACGTGAACCTTTAATCATATCTGGGTTCGAACGCTCACCTTTAGTCATGGAATTAATAATCGCTTCCATCTGATTGGTCATCTTACCATTTTGAACTTGAGCCAGAGCTTCTGGTGGCAGTTGCCCCACACCGGGTAATTTTTCAATCATATTCATCATTCCGCCCATATTCTTCATCTGTTGAAGTTGTTCGCGAAAATCCTCAAGGTCAAAACGGCCTCCTTTCTTCACTTTAGCAGCAAGCTTCATCGCTTTGTCTTTATCGACACCGCGTTCAACTTCTTCGATAAGTGACAGTACATCGCCCATGCCTAAAATACGTGATGCAACACGATCTGGATAAAATGCCTCAAGTGCATCGGTCTTCTCGCCAACACCTAAGAATTTTATTGGTTTACCGGTAATATGACGAATAGATAAAGCAGCACCACCGCGCGCATCACCATCAACCTTCGTCAGTACCACACCCGTTAAAGGTAAAGCTTCATTGAATGCTTTGGCGATATTAGCCGCATCTTGACCAGTCATCGCATCAACAACAAACAATGTTTCAACAGGATTGACCGCAGCATGAAGTGCTTTGATCTCATCCATCATGCCCTCATCGACATGCAAACGGCCAGCGGTATCAACAATCACAACATCAATAAATTTGAGCTTGGCATGCGCCATCGCCGCATTAACGATATCGATAGGCTTTTGGCTAACATCAGATGGGAAGAATTCAACTTCAACCTCTGTTGCCAATGTTTCTAACTGTTTAATGGCGGCTGGACGATATACGTCAGCACTCACAACCAAAACAGATTTCTTCTCACGCTCACGTAAAAACTTAGCAAGCTTGGCAACACTGGTCGTTTTACCCGCACCTTGAAGACCTGCCATCATAATCACAGCTGGAGGTTGAGCTGAAAGGTCTAACGCTTCATTGGCTTCACCCATCGCGTTTTCTAATTCGCTTTGGACAATTTTAATAAATGCTTGGCCTGGACTTAGACTCTTAGAAACTTCCTGCCCTACAGCACGCTCTTTTACGCTGTTAACGAAATCACGTACAACAGGTAAGGCCACATCAGCTTCGAGTAATGCCATGCGCACTTCTCGTAAGGTTTCCTTAACATTATCTTCTGTTAAGCGGCCACGACCACTAATATTTTTTAGTGAACGTGACAGTCTGTCCGTTAGGTTCTCAAACATTATCGAGTTCTTATCATTTAGAATTTATATTAATTAATCGACATTATATACCCAAGCCAAGCCAAGAAGCTAGTTCAGGATCCTTTAGGTAAATAAGTAAAGAACACCCCCTTACAAACTGACTCTTTTGCCTCTGAGTAACGTTAAATTGGATGACAAACATTCAAGAATTATGACTCACGCTAACAAAGCCTATTTTTGTACTTAAAGCTAGTGCACAATTAGCCGCTGCTCGTGTTATTCTATCTGTAGCTTTTTATACTGTCTTTGCTTGTCAATAACATAACAAGCCCATTGAGCTCTGTTGACAAACAAAGTGCTAGCATTGTAAACAAAAACGATAGGTTAATACTTAATGGTTATATTTTCCGCTTCAGCCATGTTTTTTTACTGCATCGCCTTAGTGCTAGTGGTAAGTCGCCTGTTTCATGTGAACGGTCCAAATCGCCGTATCGTCGCAAGTTTGGCAGCAATTGCTGTCATATTACATGCTGGTGCCCTATCGCAAGCCATGTTCACCGATAATGGACAAAATTTCAGTCTTACCAATGTGATCTCTTTAGTTAACTGGATCATCGCCTTTAGCTTTACGGTATTATTATTTAGACTCAAAATGATTGTCGTCATCCCTGTTGTGTATGCATGCTCTATCATATCCGTCGCATTACTTTGGTTAGTACCACCTGAATACATTACTCACTTTGACATTCACCCTGATATTTTGGTTCATGTGGTTTTATCACTGATGGCCTACAGTGCGCTCATGATTGCTGCTCTATATGCCATCCAACTTGCGATTATTCAAAACAAGTTGAAAAGTAAAAAGTTAATCATGAGCACTGTAATGCCACCTTTAATGACCGTTGAAAAGCAGCTTTATCATTTAGTGATTGTTGGCGTTATCTTACTCAGTTTATCACTGGCTACAGGTTTCATTTTTCTCGATGATATGTTTGAAGATGGAAAAGGCCATAAAGCAATACTGTCTATTCTTGCTTGGTTTACCTATATATCCATGTTAGCTCAACAATATTGGGTCGGTTGTAAGATAAGGACAGCTGTTATTTATACTTTGTCAGGAGCCACTTTATTGTCATTAGCCTATTTTGGTGCTCGCATCGTCAAAGAACTGATTTTAAATTAACAATATTCATCAACACGCCAGGATTGCAAAATTGTGCATCTCAGAAAAATTCAGTATAAAATTGAATTTACTGGCCATGTTAAGTCCTGTATTCATCCTATTTTAACAGACAAGATATAAAGGACTGACTTGACACTGTAACCAAATCGCTGTAATTACTAGTGTCTAAAACTTATTTCACCGTTCAGCGTAATTTACGACTAAACTAATGGAGCTCCTTTTTGGACGCCATATCAACCAGTGTACTTCTGATCATACTTTTTGTTTTACTCATCATTTCAGCTTATTTTTCAGGATCTGAAACTGCTATGATGTCACTAAATCGCTATCGACTAAAACACTTGGCATCCAGCGGAAATAAAGGCGCTCAACGCGCGATCAAGATGCTTGAACGCCCTGATAGGCTGATAGGACTGATTCTTATCGGTAATAACCTCGTGAATATACTGGCTTCAGCCATAGCAACCATTATAGGAATACGCTTGTTTGGTGACGTGGGAGTCGCCATCGCGACAGGGGCATTAACCTTAATTGTGCTTGTTTTTTCCGAGGTCACTCCAAAAACCATCGCCGCACTACATCCTGAACGTGTCGCCTTTCCTTCCAGTTTAATCCTTAAATGGTTACTGGTGATCTTGTCTCCATTAGTAAAAGCCGTTAACTTCATCACATCAGGCGTATTGTTCATTATTGGAATTCGTTCAGTCCAATCTTCCGATGCATTAAGTCAAGAAGAGTTAAGGACAGTCGTGCATGAAGCCGGAGCACTCATTCCAAGACGTCACCAAGAAATGTTATTGTCTATCATGGATCTGGAAAAAGTCACTGTTGAAGATATTATGATCCCACGTTCAGAACTATTTGCCATCAACATTAATGACGACTTTAAGAGCATTACGAAACAAGTGATCCAAAGTCCTCACACTCGAGTCTTACTCTATAGAGAAACCATTGATGACGCCGTAGGATTCGTACATTTACGAGATGCTCTTCGCCTGCAATCTAAGAACCAGTTCAGTAAATCTTCACTGCTGCGTGCTGTAAAAGAACTCTATTTTATTCCTGAAGGCACACCACTTAACGTACAGCTAAGTAACTTTCAACAAAACAAAGAGCGTACAGGTCTTGTGGTTGATGAATATGGTGATATTCAAGGCTTAGTAACATTAGAAGATATTCTTGAAGAAATCGTCGGCGATTTCACCACCTCACCAGAGCCTGCAACGAGTGAGGAAATCAATAAACAACAAGATGGTAGCTACCTTATTGAAGCCGCCATTAACATTCGAGAACTTAACAAAGAAATGCAGTGGCACTTTCCTATCAACGGTCCAAAAACCATCAATGGCCTGATAATAGAGTATCTCGAAGAGATCCCTTGCATCAATACGAGTATGCGTATAGCCGGCTACCCTATCGAAATCGTAGAAGTAGGGGGCAATAAGATAAAAACAGTCAGGATAATGCCACAATACTACCAAGCCCCAAGCAAACACTAATAGTCAATTAGAACCATGATAAGAATGGTGTCAACAACAGGTTTATGTACGCTAAATATAAACATTTAGAAAAATAATTTGAACTTTTTAATCAAACTTGACTCTGATTATATGAACTGGTTTTTTGTTTAAATTTAATTGATGAGTACTAAATTTAAGCTTATTTTTACTGTTCATCGTTCTCCCTTAAATTAGATAGTTTCTAGCGCGACTATCAAACTATTCCAAATTTGGAACATGTGGCGACCTAATTAGGTCGCTTTTTTTTATCTATTGAAAAAGCCCCAAATGGGATAATACTAATCATTTAGTGATTTATTAAGCGGTATAGTCGGCTTGCCTTGTTCGGCCCAACTGCAATAGTGCGTCAACTTACATTCTTCTATGACATGATTTTAGAACCTCGGAAAACTCACTCTTTTTTAAGGTCCTCTCATAGACATATCGAGTAGGGTGAGGCGTTACCGCCTCATCCCTCTCACAGAACCGTACGTACGGACCTCGTATACGGCTCCTGCATACTTAACTCAGCTTTGCGCTGAACACATATCCCGTTTTTACATGTCCAAGATTCACTAACCCTGAGCTATCAAACCATTTATTGGGCAGCGCATAGTTTGCTAACGGAATCAGTGAGTTACGCCAACTGTTCATCTTGATTGATTTAAACGGGGGCTTATACCCCATCTGCTTCAACCGTCTGTGAAGTCGCTGTGGCGTTTTCCACAGCTTCAGTTGGACGCTCCTCAACCTACGCCTTAGCCAGCTTGCTATTTTCTCGAACTCCCTATTCGCATTCGCTATCCGAAAATACTGACTGAACCCTCTTAAAATAGGATTCACCGCTTTGATCACTTCGCTTAATGGCTTACCACCATTGCGCTTTGTCATCTGTTTTAGCTTCGATTTAAACCCTGCTAGTTTCTTCGGCTCGATACGTGTGTATCGACTACCTATCTCCACTCCTAAAAACTTCACACCTTCATTGCTGTCTGCTATGTGGGTTTTACGCGAGTTTACCTCAAGCTTTAACTCGACTTCCAGTATCTTCTTCGCCTGCTTGAGTGCGTTTTCTGCCCCTGCTCGGCTGCGACATAAAATCAAGATATCGTCTGCGTAGCGCACTATTCTGTGACCCCGTTTTTTCATCTCTTGATCAAACGCATCCAGATAGATATTCGCTATCAGTGGGCTTATTACACCACCTTGCGGACTCCCTACTTCTGTCGCTTGCTTGTGCCCATCTACCATCACACCACTTTTCAAAAAACTGAACGAGCAGCTTTAGCACGCTACCATCACTAACTCGCTTTTCGATGCTTGATAAGATTAGCCCGTGGTCTAATTTATCGAAACACTTTGACAAGTCCATATCCACTACATGTTTAAGCTCGTACCGACGCATAAACAATGTCGCTTTGTTGATCGCATCGTGACAACTTCGCCTTGGCCTATAGCCGTAGCTTGACGGGTGAAATTGCTCTTCAAAGATGGGGGCTAAGTAGATCGTTTAGGGGTTGTTGAACGACTCTATCCCTAATAGTTGGAATACCAAGCAATCTCACGCCGCCATCCTCTTTGGGGATCTCAACCCGCCTGACTGGCTGAGCTTGATATTGCTTAGTGCTGAGTTCATGAAGAAGTTGATCGAGGTTATCACTCAGATTTGAGGCGAAGTCGCTTAGGCTCTGCCTGTCTATGCCGGCCGCGCCTTTGGCTTTCCACACTCTTCTAAATCCTTTATACAGCTTCTCTTTACTCAGAAGTTGCCCGTATAAACTTTGATAAACTCGCATATTCCTCACATGTGTGCTGTATGGGGACGGATATGACTTCCTCAAAGTCGGTCTATTTCACTTTGTTGCTTAGCGTTCTAGCGCAATGGCAATCTACTAAACAGTGACAAAACTACTCCCTTGTACAGTTTCTTAAGCCAGAGCCTTACTCCTAAGGTGACCAGTTCAAAAAGACTTCGATAGCGAATCGACTTGTGTACCTCTGAAAAAAAAACATCTGCTCATTACAGACTTAAAGCACGCTTCCTCCCTTCGCAATATTAAGCGCTTTTGGCAACTTAATACTCCACCAGACTTGATGCTGATGGTCAGCTTGGTTTTATCCTCCACACCATTACTGGGCTTCACAGGCCGAGCCTTACTCACTACTACGGATTCATCTGCCACCTCACACCAACATTTCCCTTGAGTCACCTCTTGGGATAATGCCTCCAGCCCTTATCACTGGAACTGATGCCAGGCTTCCCCAGTTACTGCACTGGCTCCCTATAAGGTATTCCACCCTCAAACACACTATTAGTCTGACTAAGTATTGGGCTTCGCGCTATTTTGCACGCTCACCCACCAATAGTGCCGAAACAGGTTACGGTTAGTTGTGTACACCTCACTTCCTATGGCTTCCTTCAGACCCTGCCGTTAGCCAGCAACGCCCTTGCCATTCGGATTATCTTCCCCTTAGTCAGGGTGATACAGGTTTCTTTCAACCTGCTGGGTTTGCCAGCTTCGCTGGGCAAACAAAAAATGCCAGTAAGCTTAACTTACTGGCATGATCAAAATGGAGCTTTTAAGACACACAACTCGCTTAAAGACGGATACCGACTTTAACTAAATCTTTCGCGGTCACACTACGTGGAAGTGGCACATAACCATCCTTCTCAACAATTTGCTGACCTTGTTTAGATAAGACAAACTTCAGAAACTCACGATCCATTGGAGCAAGATCTTTATTAGGATGCTTGTTCACATACACATACAGATAACGAGATAATGGATAAGTACCACTCGCAGCATTTTCAGCACTCGCTTCGATGTACTTAGTGCCTTTTTTAGAAATAGCAACCGCTTTAACACCAGCAGTCTTGTAACCAATACCTGAATAACCGATAGCATTTAACGATTGAGACACTGACTGAACAACTGATGCAGAACCTGGTTGTTCATTTACATTCGTCTTAAAATCACCTTTACAGAGGGCTTTTTTCTTAAAATAGCCATAGGTTCCAGAAACTGAATTACGACCATAAAGTTGTACATCTTTGGCTGACCATCCACCTTGTAACCCAACATCTCCCCAACGTGTAACATCATTACCGCCACACTTGTGTGTCGCAGAAAAAATGGCATCAATCTGCTCTATGCTTAACCCTTCAATAGGATTATCTTTATGCACAAATACAGCAAGCGCGTCGATAGCAACACGAATCATTGTTGGTTGGTAGCCATAGTGCTTTTCAAAAGCTTCCATTTCATTAGGCTTCATTTTACGGCTCATTGGACCGAATTGAGAAGTCCCTTCAGTCAGTGCTGGTGGTGCCGTAGATGAACCCGCAGCTTGGATCTGAATATTCACATTAGGGTACATCTCTCTGAATTCTTCGGCCCAAAGTGTCATCATATTAGCCAGAGTATCTGAGCCTACCGATGATAGGTTGCCCGATACTCCACTGGTTTTTTCATAAACAGGCAGTGATGAATCGATTGCAGCCATAGAGGCTGCGGAAAATGCACTCGCGACAATTAAGCTCATCGCACCGACAAGTTGCTTCAGTTTCATTCTTTGCTCCAGTATTGAGACGTGCTTGCTGATTAAATTAATGAACAATTAAGTTGCAGCAAGTATCAGTTGCCAGCATGACAATTCTATGACTTTCATATGACGTTACGATGACAAACCCAAGTTAAAGAAACGAATAAATAAGCAGGCTTGGTATTTAGTGGCTGACATGACTAATGGACTTTATGTTCAATTAACGCGTTAGGGATAAGAAAACTAAACGTACTTCCCTTACCCAGTTCACTGGTGATCATTAACTCACTCTGATGATGGCTAAGTGCATGCTTCGTTATCGCTAAACCCAGCCCTGTTCCACCTTTTTGGCGAGTTCTAGCAGTGTCCACACGATAGAAGCGCTCAGTTAATCTACCGATATGTTGCAATGCGATACCTTCTCCGGTATCGGTGACACTAAAAACAGCTCCAGACACAGTTTTTCTCCAACTCACCTCAATCTTACCTGCTGCTTGAGTATAACGAATAGCATTGGATATCAGGTTTGAACAAGCACTGCGCAGTTCAAGTTCATTGCCATAAAGATGACAGTTATCATCACAGTGGAAACTGAGTACATGCTCTCCCATCGACAATGCTTTGGCCTCTTCTCTTAGCACATCCATCATATGCGCCATATTAACCGTAATCTCAAGATTAATTTCTCTAGCAGCCTCTATTCGAGACAATACCAAAAGCTGTTCAACCATAGATCGCATTCTGTCTGTCTGCTGCTGCATCTGCTCTATCGCCTTAGTATTAGGAGAATCAGGCTCTGCCATGTCTTGCATCATCTCAAGATACCCTTGCAACACCGTCAGGGGAGTCTTAAGCTCATGCGACACATTAGCGACAAAATCTTTACGCATACTTTCTAGTTGTCTTACTCGTGTAATATCGCGCGCGATTAATAAAAACTGACCGGTACCATAACCCATGATCCGCACCTCAAGAATTCGCCTTTCTGAATACGCAGAAGCGAGTTCTAATGGCTCATGATAGGTCCCTTTTTTTAAATAATGAGAGAAGTCTGGATGACGTAATAGATTATCAATTCTCTGCCCGCTGTCTAATGGCCAAACCAGACCCAGTAACAGCTGAGCCAGTTTATTACACCAAACAATATTGTATTCTGCATCTAATACAACAGCAGCATCAGGGAGAGCTTCTGCACCTTGTCGAAAGCGGCTAAGAAGAAAAGCCAATTGTGACACTCGCTTACGATTTTTCCCTTGAAGGCGATAAATACCATTAAATACGCCCTCCCAACTGCCTTGTCCATTAGGTGGAGTAAGACGTCTATCTCGCCACAGCCAAAAATTAAGCCTAGAAAGCTGGCGATAATGCCAAAATAGGAGGATCACAGTACTAATGAGTAACACCCAAACAACCTCTCCAATAAATATCCCTAAAATAAAACAGATAACTAAGTAGGTTATTAAGCGAGAGATAAGCCGATAACCTGAATATGACGCGAACATATAAATACTATCCAGACTATTAAAGAAAATAATGAAGCACAAAATACCCCAACTAACTTACACCCCGAACTCACAAAGTATAAACAATCAAATCATGCAGTTATAGTCGAGTTGAAAAACGGTAACCCGATCCTCTTACCGTTTGAATTAAACGATCATGGCTTGAGACCTCAATCGCCTTCCTTAATCGCCTAATATGCACATCAACCGTACGATCTTCAACATAAACATTCATCCCCCATACGTTATCAAGTAATTGCTCACGGCTATAAACGCGTTCTGGGTGTGTCATAAAAAAGTGCAGTAATCTGAATTCTGTCGGTCCCATATCCAAAACATGATCACCCACAGTCACTCTGTGACTAATAGGATCTAACATGAGCCCCTGCACATCAATAGGCTCTTCTAAACTCGTGGGAGAACTGCGGCGTATGACCGCTTTAATTCTTGCCACTAACTCTTTAGGCGAAAAAGGTTTCGTCATATAATCATCAGCCCCCACTTCGAGACCCCGTAACTTATCTTCCTCTTCACCTCGAGCTGTCAACATAATGATCGGAATTTGACGAGTAAATTCATCTTGACGTAAACGTTTAGCTAACTGAATACCGCTACCACCGGGAAACATCCAATCAAGTAAAATAAGATCGGGATACGGCTCCGAAATCATGTCTAATGCAGAATCAAAATCTTCAGCTGTGGTGGTAACAAAACCATGCTGTTCCAATACAAAAGTTAGCATTTCTCTAATCGCTAACTCATCTTCAACAATTAATATCCTAGCAGTCATATAAGATCTTCTATCCGATGAATGTTCACACGTCTATTATTGGTCAGTTTTATTACAAAATTATGACCAACAATACTATATTGTCATAAATAACGAAAACTTGTCATAATTTAAGGCTCACAAAGCCAGCCTTTAAATAAAAATGCCAATCAGCTCAACTGATCGGCATTTAACACGTTTTTTTATTATGCTAAGCTAGATTAAAACTTGTGCTCGATACCTAAGCCAAAGAAATTATCGTCATCATCGCTACTTTCGTACGAACGGCTGGTATAAAAAGCAAACAATTTAGTCGGTTTACCTAGCTTATAATCACCACCGACAGACCAAGAGTCCCCCTTGTCTTCCATGTCTTGATATTGTGCTTTAAGTACAACAGCATTAATCGTATAAGCCGCATTGAATAGATAACCGGTATAACTGTCGCCATCAAAAGGATTAACAGTAGTTCCAGTCATTGCATATACCTTCTCTTCTTGCTGATACATACCGCCTATCATTAAACCTGCGATTTTACCTTGTAGCGTTGCACGTACAACTTCGTAGCCCTTAACATCTGAATCATAAGCAACCGCCACATAAATAGGGGATTTTTTCAATTTAGCATCACCGTACATCGCCGCTAAACTGTATCCATCTTGCTCAAACTGATCGCCATCGCCACTGGCTGCATAAGTTGCACCCAACTTAAAACCACTAAATGACGGAGAAAGATATGTTGCAGTTTGTGCCAGACGATTCTCTCCCTTAAACAAGTTTTTTAAATCTCCAGAAAGATCATTAAATAGATCGATTTTACCTTGAGACTGCTTAAGCATCGTATCATTACGACCCACAGATATGGCACCAAAACCACCTCTTAACCCCACAAATTGATTACGGGCTTTAAAATTGTCCTTGCTATCATTGCCCGTATCGACTTCATATTCAATTGTATAAAAAGCTTCTAATGCACTGCTTAGTTCAAATGCACCTTTCACACCTAAACGTGAAGCATTACTCTGAATAGTTGTTTCCGACTCATTCTGGACATCATTAGATTGAGCTGTGACATTCAACTTGCCGTAAACCGTGATAGGTTCTGCAGCATTGGCTGAAGCCAATGTCGCGAGCGTAAGAGAAGAAGCGAGTACTGTTTTATAAAAATTGTTCATCATTTTATCCTTTCGACGTATACATTCGTCTTTGGTTATAGGTTGTAATATCAACGAGTTTGCTATACTTGTGTTACATTTTTATTTCAATTATCGTTCAGTGCAAATAAAACATAGTCAAGATAATGTGATTTTCCACCTACATGCCTTTAAAACTAATAAATAAAGATAGGATAATGTTTTTATGACACTTTTGTTAAATATGAACGCTACTCAAAATTCGATAGCCATGTTTACAGGTTTTGCGGTTTACCCGAACTCGGCAATGCCTTACACTGCGCCTTTAATTTTACTTGGGCGCTCATTATGTGGTTTAAAAACCTGACTGTTTACCGTTTCAATAAACCTTTCTCTGTTGATGCAGAAGCGCTTGAAAAATCATTGGAGGACTTCACCTTCTCTCCATGTTCAAGCCAAGACATTAGCAAATTTGGTTTCTCTAACGCACTGGGAAAAAAAGGCCTTTCTTTAGTACACAGTGCAAGTGATCGTCACCTTATCTGTGCCACAAAAGAAGAAAAAATCCTTCCAAGCCAAGTGATAAAAGAAGCTCTCGAAGAAAAAATAACCCAAATTGAAGCTGAAGAAGATCGTAAATTGGCTAAAAAAGAAAAGGATGCGATGAAAGAAGAAATCATCATGACCTTACTTCCTCGTGCTTTCACCAGACGTAGCCAAATCCATGCTCTTATCATCCCTGAAATTGAAATGATTTTAGTCGATAGCTCAAGCGCCGCTAAATCGGAAGAACTCTTAGCTTTGTTAAGAAAAGCCTTAGGCTCACTGCCCATTATTCCGTTAAGCTTTAAAGCCCCTATCGAAACTCAACTCACGGAATGGGTGAAAGGAAACTGCACACCAACACCTTTTATTATGCAGGATGAGGCTGAATTTAAAACCGACTCTGATGAAGGAGGAATTGTTCGCTTTAAGCAACAAGATCTCACCGAAGATGAAGTACTCGCTCATATCGAAGTGGGTAAACAGGTACATAAACTGGCGCTACATTTCGGTCAATCAATCGCATTTTTGATGCAATCTGATGCAGGCATTAAACGCCTCAAATTCTCTGAAGAATTCAGAGCTGGCAATGACGAAATTGGCACCGAAGACCCTATGGCACGTTTAGACGCCGATTTTGTCCTTATGGGCAGTGAAATTATCGCCTTAATTAATTCATTGGTAGAGGTGTTAGGTGGTGTAGAAGATACCCTTTAAATACCCATAAAAAAGGTGCTAATTAGCACCTTTTTTGTGTCTGGAACACTTATGTCAATTTCCCAAGGACGGTAAGAAATTTACTTTGTGTCTGGAACACTTATGTCAATTTCCCAAAGACGGTAAGAAATTTACTTTGTCTCTGCTATTGATGTCCAAAAAATCATAACGCTCTCTTTTAACAATTAATCTTCATCTTTAATATTTCCCTTCTTATCGAAGGGCCAATCGATACCTAACCAGGCTTTAAAAAATGCTTTCTGACGGCGGCTCGGATGCTTCACACTGATCAGTTGAAGTTTATCCAACGGTTGCTCACCTAAAGTTAAAATCACCGTTCTAAGCTTATCATTACTAAACAGCGTTACTTCAATTTTGGCACCTGGTTTGAAATCGTTAATGCGTGACTTTAGCTCTCCTGCTGATACTTTAAGACTATTAATTGCAACGATGTCATCACCTTGTACAATACCAGCATTCCAAGCGGGTCCATTTTTTAACACATGCTTTAATTTAAGAGATGTGTTACTGGCATCCATACCAGAATAAGCCGTGACTTTGGCTCCCTCGTCATTATTCATCTTCAAGCCTGATAGTGCTAATAAGTCAGAAAAATCGATCGTCAAAGGGCTATTCACATGACTCTGCCACCAAGCACTATAATCTTTACCACTAATATGTTTAAGAATATTGAGTACATCGACAACACCATACCCAAGAGGAAGCTTGTGCTCGCGATACAGCCTTTTGTGCACATCACGATAGGAATACTTTAAATCAGTATTGTCTAGCAAGGAAAAATCTAATGCTAATGACACCAGAAAACCTTCAAAATAAATATTCGCACTGTGATTGATGGCATAATCACCACCAGTGCTCGCCCACTGGTTGACACTGGCTTCGGCAACTGATTGTACTTTTCGACCAGGAGTAGACTCATTTCTTTCGATACGCTTAGCCAGATCAGCGAGAAATTCTTTGATCGTTATCACGCCCGCCCGCAGTAATAATTGACTCTCAAAATAACTGGTCGAGCCTTCTGCAATCCATAATAGTTCACTAATATTTTCTTGCTGGTAATCGTAAGGTACCAAATCCTGAGGCCGATACGCTTTGACATTCCAAGTATGAATAAATTCATGGGATGCTGTTTTAATAAACTCCAAGTAATCATCACGTTCACGATAACTAAATCTAGGTCTTTGAATGATGGTCGAATTTAGATGTTCTGTGGCACCACTTTCCCCGCTAGTGGCCTGCACCATATAAACATAACGTTCAAACGGATAATCGTCCCATATGACTCCAGCCTCACCACTTAATTTCGTTAGATCGATAACCATTTGCTCGATATCATAATTCCCCTCTCCCCAGACGACTAATTCATAGTCACGGCCATCGGCTGAAAATACCCTATGTTGATTAATCCCAGTTTCAATCGGGGAGTCGACCAAGACATCATAATTAGTGGCAATAAAAGAATTCACCTGAGCACCAGCAGACATGCCTGAATAACTCTTCCAGTTGGACGGAACATTCATCGACACACGAATAGGCTCATCTCTAAATTCAGGGCTGTAAACAAATGCGCCACTGGCATCGAGAAAAGCATGACTGGCATCGACATGACCCACTCGTTGTCCCAGTTTATTAGCATAAAGCTGATAGCTAATTGAGACAGCTGTAGGTTGACTAAGAGAAACCAACCATTCTCCACTCGCAATACGTGATACAGGCAACTCAGCTCCCATATCATCTTTAGCGCTAAACATTCTGATTGAATCAGCCAGCGGTAATACTTGATACTTTCCTGTTCTCCACACAGGGAGATGTACTGTAAGCTCTTGACTATCAGAACGAGGAAAATCGACTTCTACATGTGCTAGATGGTGCTGAGACTGGGTTAAATCAACGCGATAATTAACCTCAGCTTGAACTGGTATTGAAAAAAATAGCTCGCTCACTAACATCAATGTCATAATCGGCTTCACTCTTTACATCCTTCTGTTATTATTGTTATCTATTTCAAACATTTTATTTCGCGAGTATAACATCAGTATTGCCAAAAAATTTCTGTTTATACTGGATAAAAATGTCACCCGAAATGAACAAAAATCAAACTAATTAAACCAAAAGAATAAAAAGTATTCATTTAAAGTTTAAAAATCAGTAAATTATGGTTACAGTATCTATAAGTACTGCACAAATTTTAGTACATAAGCTGATCAATGATACCTTTGATCAAGTAAATACAGCACTCTACAGAGCTAAACATAAAAGCAAAAACTGGGTCACCATTGACGTGTAAGTCTACCGTTATTTAGCATTAATAGGAGTAGGCTTAGCACCTTAATAAAGGTGCTTTTGCAGCACACCCTTGAACTCCCATCAGAGCTAAGGAGTTGTTATGATAGTAAAGGTCAGTCCTCGAGGTAGCATGGATCAACTTTCCCAACTGGAAGTCGATCGCCTCAAACAAAACTCAAAAAGTGAGCTTTATCAACTTTATCGCAGCTGCTCACTCGCTGTGCTCGCCTCAGGTCTACATAGTGATAATGCAGAAGGTCTGTTTCACCAGTTCAGTGATTTTAATATCAATATACTTCGTCGTGAACGCGGTATAAAAATCGAGCTAATTAATCCACCTGAAGCAGCCTTTGTCGATGGCAAAATAATAGCGGGTATTCAAGAGCACTTATTCGCTGTATTACGTGATATTGTTTATCTTAGTGATCGCTACGACAATCTCAGTCATATCAATTTAACCAATCCGAGTCATATCACCAATGTTGTGTTCGATATTCTAAGAAATGGACACGTTATTCCCTTAGAAGAACCCAGTATTGTCGTCTGCTGGGGGGGACATAGTATCAATGATATCGAGTTCCAATATACTCAAAATGTGGGTTACGAACTGGGATTACGCGAAATGAACATTTGTACCGGCTGTGGGCCAGGTGCAATGGAAGGCCCAATGAAGGGCGCGGCCATAGGCCATGCTAAACAGCGTATCGTTAAAGCACGTTATATTGGGCTCACAGAGCCAAGTATAATTGCCGCTGAGCCCCCCAATCAAATTGTTAATGAATTAGTGATCCTACCCGATATAGAAAAACGGTTAGAAGCTTTTGTCCGACTTGGTCACGGTATTGTGATTTTCCCTGGCGGTGCTGGCACAGCTGAAGAACTGCTCTATTTATTAGGTATACTGCTTAACGAAGAAAATCAGGATATGCCATTTCCACTGGTGCTCACAGGCCCAAAAGAAAGCGCTGATTACTTTTTGCGCATCGATGAATTTATCGCCGCAACTTTAGGCAAAGAAGCTCAAAGTAAGTATGAAATTATCATCGACGATCCAGTTCGTGTCGCTCGAGTGATGAGCCATGGCATGGATGTTGTTAAAGATCACCGAAAAGCATTAGGCGACTCTTACCAGTACAATTGGTCATTAAAAATTGAACCTGAATTTCAGCTTCCTTTTGATCCAACACACGAAATGATGGGTAACCTCGACTTACATTTTCAATCCAATAAAGCAGAACTAGCAGCCAATCTCAGAAGAGCTTTCTCAGGTATTGTCGCCGGTAATGTAAAAATGGAAACCATTAAAAGTGTGGTTAAGAATGGTCCTTTCCAACTAAAAGGCGATCCCACCTTGATGGCACTAATGGATAAGCTCCTGAAGGCCTTTGTTAAACAGCAAAGAATGAAGCTACCAGGCAGTAAATATCTCCCTTGTTATAAAATAAATACGTAATAAGCGGCATATACCGAGTATTAACCTGCATAATAGGCTAATACTCGGTATCCTTTAGCCAAGTAAAAATAAGTTTTGTACTCATAATCCTATAAAAATAAGTCCCGTGGCAACTCATGAACACTTTTTTAATCATTGATGGTCTAAATTTGGTGCGTCGTATTCACGCTGCACAACCTAATGAAAATGATATTAATGGCCTAGATATTCGCATTGGCTCAGCCTGTAATAAATTACTTAAATATCATCAACCGACTCATGTCGCGATAGTATGGGATGGCAATGCCCCCTCATGGCGAAAATCCCTTTATGATGATTACAAAAAGGGCAGAAAGCCTATGCCAGAGGCCTTAGCTAACACACTGCCGGCATTGCAGGTTTATTTAAGCGAACGTAACATAAATTCGATAAATGCTGAGTCTGAAGCCGATGATGTTATTGCGACACTGGCCACTAAACTGGTTAAAAATCAAGATAAAGCCATTATTGTTTCCACCGATAAAGGCTTTACACAATTAACTCACCCCAATATTGAACGTTGGGATCATTTTAATAAAACCTACATCACCATTGAACAAAGAGAACAAGGGCTAGGGATTGAGCGGTCTCAATTTATCGATTATTTAGCTTTGGCGGGTGATAGTGGCAATAAAATTCCAGGCGTACCTGGCATAGGTCCAAAGTCAGCCAGTGAATTACTTAAAATATTCCGTTCTTTGTCAAATATTTACGCTTCTCTTGATCAAGTTGGTGCTAAACAAGCAAAAAAGCTCGAAATAGGAAAGCAGATGGCTAAAATTAGCTATAAATTGGTACAATTGAAAACCGATATTGCATTAGAAGCCAATTTAAATCAGTTCAGATCTCCTGAACTAAAATAACTCAATTAATTTGCAAATTAATTGAGCTACCTGCTCTGAACATCGATTTGTAACACGTTCATTGTGGTACAGATTTGTGTAGAAGAGTCATGCTCGAGCTTGTTCAACACTTGGAATAATGACTCGGCTGCCCGCAGCCTATCCTTATTTTTTATGAGACGACTTTTAACTGTTTACCCCATTCTAACCACGAAATACATCGTCCTGGAAATGCTATTTTAGAAAAAGGCCAATCGTTAGATAGCCATTTAATAACTGCATTATAAAGCTTTTCATCTAAGGCCAAACTATCATCTCTAACCCATAAATATACCTCACAATCGTAATTTGGGGATTGACTAGGATCTATATAAACAGAGCCAAGGCATTTAGTTTTATTATGATTAAAGACTGAATAAGCAAACGCCTCTTTGGATTCAAATTCTTTTTTGTGAATTTTGAGGCTTTCAATATTTTCTTCTAACGACATGTTTATTTTAGGCCACTCTGAGCCTAAGCCAAAAATCCCTTGGAGTCTTTTTTGGCTAGACATCACAGCTTCAAAATCTAATGTTGCAAGTGAGTCTTCAAGAACTTTTAAATGAAAATGTTCAGTATCTAGAGATATTGGAGCAACAAATGATTCATGTATAAATTTGGGGAGCATACGCAAAAATATCCCTGGCTATGATTTTTGTTGCATCGAGTACTCTTGATGACCTGTATGTTCATCTGTTTGCTCACTTACGATATTGAAACCTTGAGATAAGTAGAATTGAACACTCGCTTCATTTTCTTTGTAAACATTTAATTCTAATTCTGTACATTGATTTTTTGCATGAATAATTAGTTGCTTACCTGTTCCTTTCCCTTGGAATTCAGGAGATACAAAAATAGCGGCTAAAGTATCCTCAAATAAAGAGTAGAAACCAATGATTTTTGAATCTGATTCAAATACGAAAGTCTGTGATGCTGGAATATATATATTTCTCATGTTTTCAACTTGTGACTCCCAGAATTCGGGTGCTACAAAGCTATGTGCCTTGATTGATCCTTGAAGCCATATATCTAAGACAGTACTAATATCAGTTTCATTGTATATTCTAATCATTTTTATTCTCATTATGAAATTGTTGATTAGAACGTACTATAAAAACAGAAAGTTAACTAGCCATATATGGACGCTCCCGGTTAGTCAAGCTAATACCTGCCTAACCAAGGTATTTTTAACCTCAGTTATCTACTTTCCTGCTACTAATCTCGTTGTCATTTGATGTGACTCTTTTCCGCTAAAAGCGGTTGTACTGCCATATATACGGGCTTAACAAGTCTTTTTTAAAAGGAAATGCGCCCCAAATGAAATCCGTACCCTTGCGCCTGTTAAAATTTAAACACCCATACGGATTATGTTTACTGCATATCCTTGGCCTGTTCTGGCTGACATTGGTTGGACTGAGCCATTACTTCATCGTTTACCACAACCTTGATTAGTTTTTAATGTGCTACCTTGCCGCTCTTATCACCCAGACGGGCTAAAAACCCTTGGCCTGACCGAGCTTGGCAAGATAGCTACAACACTTTTAACATGTGCCATGATAGCCACCATATTGAGCCTCATATGGGCTCTGTTTTTGAAGTAAAATCCATATCAGTCTTGCCAAACGATGTGCTGTTGCCACAACGGTACAGCATATGCTTTTTCGACCCCTCAGCTGATTTATCCACATGTTTAAATCATCTTGTTTTTTACTCGCATGACTGACGACTGTCCTTGCTCCATGGATCAATTGTTTACGTAAATAGCAATTACCTCTCTTGCTGATCTTACCGTTGACACTCTTATTACCTGAAGCAAATTGTTTCGGGGTTAACCCTAGCCACACTGCGAGCTCTTTTGGGCTGTTAAAGGCTTGGCCACCACCAATTGAGGCTGCAAATGCCGAAGCGATGATTGGCCCAACACCAGGGATTGTTAATAAAATTCTCCCATTAGGATCTCGCTTAACAATTTGCTTTATCAATGAGTTAATTCGATCAAGGCGCTGGTTGAGCGTTTGATATTCATCCCAAAAGTCATTGGCCATTAATTTTATCATTGGTCGCTGATGCTCATCACTCATAATTTCCCACATGGCTCTTTCAAATGCGCTGTAGCCTTGAGGAAAACTGAGGCCAAAATCAACAAATACACCTCGAACTTGGTTAGTACAGGCCGTTTTTTTGTTTAACAAGGCGCTCTCTGATCCGGTGAAGCATTAATACTTCTTGCTGTTCCTCCGTTTTCACAGGTACAAAACGGATGTGAGGTCTGAAACTCGCTTCAAAAATAGCTAATACATCGTTTTTATCGTTCTTATTACCTCGAACAAATGGGGTCACATGTTGTGCTGGTATTAATTTAACGTTGTGCCCCATGGCAAGGAATTTCCGCCCCCAATAATGAGCTGAATAGCACGCTTCAAATATGACATCGCAAGCGGGTTGCTGCAGCATGAACTCAGCCAGTTGGGCTCGATTAAGCCGTTTATTGAAGACTGACTTTGCATGCTCATCCATACCAAGTACTTGGAAGACATTCTTTGCAAGATCGATAGCAATAGTGGTAACTTTCATAGTGGACGCTCCTTAATGTAACTGAATGGTGAAACATCAGTTTGGCGCATTGACGCCGAATTAGGGAGCGTCCATCTAATCACCCATAGTTAAAATAAGATAAATTTACCATTTACAACCTACAATACACCCGAGCAAGATAATATTTAAACTATTGATTTTAAGATATATTTACTGTCTTCATCACTTAGTCGCTGCAATTGCACTAAGTGGACACCCATAATGTTTTTAACATATCCTTGTGGTTAGAATATGCCCATCAGTCTTATGGGCTGTCTTGAGACAGCCTGCTAGATAAATCGCCTGCTAGATAAATCACCAACAAAGCCAAATAAAAAAGACATGTTTGCTTGAAATAACGGGTGTAGATACGGCTGTGAGCTTCCAAAATAGGGTGAGGTATCGCGAAGTTATACTCTCCGAACGAGAGGCTGGGATGCCGAATTGGCCATTAAACATCGACGTTTTTTGTTTTAGCAAATCATAGCCAGCCATTGTTAATCAATAACATACCTATATTCTAGCGAACGCTCTATGTTTTGCAACTATCAACTCATGAAAGGAAGGAGTGTTAAGCTCATATAACCGAGTACTCTTAACAAAATGAGGTTTTTTGTCGTAAAAAGTTGATTTTCAGGCAAGGAATATCTGCTCTGTTGATAAACTGAGGAAGATGCTATTACAGGTATATTAGTAGCAAATCATAGAGCAAATCATAGCCAGCCATTGTTAATCAATAACATACCTATATTCTAGCGAACGCTCTATGTTTTGCAACTATCAACTCATGAAAGGAAGGAGTGTTAAGCTCATATAACCGAGTACTCTTAACAAAATGAGTTTTTTTGTCGTAAAAAGTTGATTTTCAGGCAAGGAATATCTGCTCTGTTGATAAACTGAGGAAGATGCTATTACAGGTATATTAGAGTTCTGTTGCTCTTATTACTTGAATCCAGCGGCTAGCCTACTTTAAGATACTCGCAACTCGTGGAAAAATGCCGTCGTCTTTTATTTAAGTGTTCACAGTAGCGACTTAGCTCTTGCAGTGTCCCTACTGGCCCATGAAATAGGTGCCCAAACTCTGTGGTGATTTTGAGCCAATTTTCAGCAGGAATGTTTAACCTCGTTAATATCTTATCTGCATTGGCTGAGATTGCCCCGCGTTTATCATCTCGAATAATACGACCTGTTTCATCAATTAATTCAAGATAGTCTTTCAGCGCGAAGTTTATGCCTTTGGGTTGATTCAGTCGTTCATCCCCAATAAAGGGCAGTAATCTGGCGGGTTGCTTTCCATTAATTGCTGCGTTGACTCGCAATTGAAGGCTGGTGTAGTCTGAATTCTCTGGCGTATTGGCCATCTTAGCCCGAATCGGATTAAGTTCAACGTAGGCCATACAAGCCAGCACTGCCGCTTCATCCAAAAGCGCTTGAGATTTAAACCGTCCTTCCCAGAAATGACCCGTGCAGTTATCTTCAAAGTTGGCTTGCCTAGCAATCGGCTCATTAAGACATCGCATAAACCAGCTAATATCACTCAGCCGTGAGCGGTAAGTCGCAATAAGATGTTTTAACTGACTCACTTGGTGCTCATCAATCACTTCACCTCGAGCAAATTTTTGTGTGAGTGCTGTGCCGTTAAAGCATTGATGCCATTGTTCTACCACCTCCCTATCTGACCAGACATTGGCTTTATCTAAATCGATATATAACACAATATGCAAATGATTACTCATCACCGCATAGGCAGCCACATCAATCGCAAAAACGTCAGATAATTTAAGCACTTGCGCCTCAACCCAACCACGTCGATGGTCATAGTTTTTCCCTGTGTACTTATCGTCACCACAGAGATATGCGCGGCGCACGACACGGCTACAACAATGATAATAAGGCGTGTCTTCGATACTGATTAGCGTTCTTCTAGGCTGAGGCATAACTCACTCCAATGACATCACCATGATTAAATTTTAGTCACAGCGACAGGAAGTGCAATTAACAATGGCTGTCTATGGATTTGTTAGCTAACACACTGCCGGCATTGCAGGTTTATTTAAGCGAACGTAACATAAATTCGATAAATGCTGAGTCTGAAGCCGATGATGTTATTGCGACACTGGCCACTAAACTGGTTAAAAATCAAGATAAAGCCATTATTGTTTCCACCGATAAAGGCTTTACACAATTAACTCACCCCAATATTGAACGTTGGGATCATTTTAATAAAACCTACATCACCATTGAACAAAGAGAACAAGGGCTAGGGATTGAGCGGTCTCAATTTATCGATTATTTAGCTTTGGCGGGTGATAGTGGCAATAAAATTCCAGGCGTACCTGGCATAGGTCCAAAGTCAGCCAGTGAATTACTTAAAATATTCCGTTCTTTGTCAAATATTTACGCTTCTCTTGATCAAGTTGGTGCTAAACAAGCAAAAAAGCTCTAAATAGGAAAGCAGATGGCTAAAATTAGCTATAAATTGGTACAATTGAAAACCGATATTGCATTAGAAGCCAATTTAAATCAGTTCAGATCTCCTGAACTAAAATAACTCAATTAATTTGCAAATTAATTGAGCTACCTGCTCTGAACATCGATTTGTAACACGTTCATTGTGGTACAGATTTGTGTAGAAGAGTCATGCTCGAGCTTGTTCAACACTTGGAATAATGACGCGGCTGCCCGCAGCCTATCCTTATTTTTTATATTTCGATATAACCACTTTTGGTGGTAAATAAATAGTAAATTCATTAATTGGTTCAATTAGTACGCTATGCGGAACTTGTTGCTCTTCTTGAGTGACTAAACCTAAGCGAGATAATAAATCAAAACTAGCAAATTCGAGGTTTGCAGAAGATACTTCTAATTGCTTGTGCCACACCCTATATGTACCCAATTTACCATCGCGACGATGATAAAAACCAGCTAAAGGATGAGTTAAATATACTAATCCTGTTTCTGTATTAGGGAAGCCTGACAATTCAATTTGTGAATCTTTGGTTTGTGTTAATTCAACTTTAGCAGGAGCCCAAGTGGCTTCTGTCGTCATTTTATATTTACTATATGTTTGTTGTGATTCATCAAATTCACAATCAAATTTAACTTCACCACTATACCAAGGTAAGTTCCAACAAAGCCTAGGGACAGCAACGGTCCAAGAATCTAAAGTCGTACCCAGAAACCAAACACACCGTTCGTTAGTTTCTTTATCGATAATATAAATTCTGTAATTAGTTTGACCCATAGTGAACTTAGGAAATGGAAAGACTGCTGATGTAAAATCAACATCGATAAACGGAACGACTGAGATTAAGGCTTTTTCTTCTCCATCTATTTGTAAGGTATCTAATTTAAAACGTTCAGGAAAAAGTCCATCAAATCTAGAAGGATTTACAGCGTACGTGATTATTGCAAAATGTTGTAACTTGCATAGAACGTCAATCCCTTTAGGAGAAGGTCTTGGGTGAAGAAAATCGTTTAACTTTAGTAAATTCAATGCCGAATCTTCCTTGAAATAATCGTGGTAGAGCGGGTCATTACTGAACCGTCCCTACAGATCCGGACGTGCGGAACTACCCCATCCGGCTCTTCAGTTCTCTATTCACTCGTGTAAAACACGACCCTAGTACCAATCAATCAACACCAAACGCTTGCTGACCTTTGGGCTCTCAATTCTAAAATACTCTAACATCTTCTTGAAATTACACCAGTTGTAACTTCGACGACCACTGCGTCTGTTCAGCCATTTATACAAGTTATGCAGAACATAACAGTATACATAGCTCAAGCTTCGACTGTTATCTGGCAAACCAAAATAATTTATAAATCCGACTAATTTTCGCTTTAACTGTGGCTGCCACTCTCTCAGTTTCATTAGACCATTACATTACGTAGCGTATGTCTTCTTGATAACTAGAAGGCAGTACGGCTACATCATCAAGTAAAGCTTGCGATTTAAATCGTCCCTCCCAAAATTGATGCCGCGCGCGAAAACTTTCATTGATGGGTGAGAAAACTGATAAAACTCTAGATTTCACTATTTAAAAATACCTTTAACTATTTGAAAGATACTCGCCGAATAAAATGTGTAATCTCACGAGATAACCTAACATTTTCAGCCATAGAATGAATAACTCCTCGCCGCCACTAGCAAGGTTTTGGACAAAAATTGGTTAACTTGTCGGCTAACAAGTGTTACATATCTTTTTTATTGGGTTCATTAGGCAGGTTTGGTGTTTGATAGGCTTATTGATGACCAAAGTTTCAAATTTTATTAATCACCTGCCGTGGGCCTATGTGTAGACACTTCTGCGAGACGCTGTGAAGCCATCCATGGCCGCTTTACGGTTTCATCCTTGAAACCGAAACTCGCAGCCGTATCTACACCTTTGTTAAAAGCAAAGCCTTGTTTCTTCGATTTTGATTCTTGGTTACTAACACGCTTTTGGACAGAAATAATTTAGTTCTTAGGTTCTAATTAGGGCGATTCAGATTAGAAAAAGTATCTTAGATTCTTTGTAGAACCAGATTTGCTCCGTCCTCTTGACCCTCATAGGGTTAATCATGAATGGTAGAGACCAAACTTTGCTTTCATCAACAATACCCAGCAGACTAAAGATATGCCTGTCCTATCTTTTTTGTGTCCTATCTTTTTTGAGCGCCTTGTTATATTTTAATTTAAAATAAAGAACCCATTTTTTTAGAAAAAGTAATATTAAGTTTTACTGAAGAATTTACTCCACCAGAAAAATCAATAGTATCAATGTTAGCAACTGTATCAGCGCCTTTTCCAATGAGTTCATCTATGACAAGGCTTAATTTAGCTTCAATTTCAGCGATAGAAACATTTTTTAATTTACCTGGTGTGCCTTCTTCCCAGTCAATATCACCAATATTCATAACGCCTTTAGATTCTTTATCAGACATATCCACTGAACTCTCCTTAAAATATAACGCCCGCAACACCGGACGATTTGTAGTGGCGAAGCCACGAAAAATTGTTCCGCGTGCTTGCGCTTGTGTACGCCCAGCATGGGCATGAACTAATGAGGTGAAAGTCCCCTATAGGAAGATCACCGTTCAATAACATGCTGTTATTAAACGTTAACTATTAGCTAATGGCAAGGGCTTATCCGCGAGGATTAGTCTGAATGACTGATATGTTGCTCCTGCAATATCTGAATTTCCACCATCCTTGGTGGTCAAGCCGCTAGCCCTATTTACGATTAAAGAGTGCGAGTTGATGAACAAGAAGAAAAAGATGGGATAGGCATGACTTTATAGACGATACGAAAGCCTTCCACATTAAGCTTTTCTAAAGCAAAAACCTTATTCGGTTTGATTACCTTTTAGCCTGCAAAAATGATAAAGGGGCAATAATAAACCAGAACACTAACACAGGAAAAAGATATCAGCATGTATGCTAAGACTTATTTCTGCGACTTGCATAACTTGTCTTATCTGAACCCGAGTTTTTACCTCGACCCCCTTGGTTTTTATGACCCTCAGGCTTGCCTTTACGTCTTTGTACGCGCTTTTTGGTCGATACGACTGCTGAGTTGTCACGATAACGAGCTGGAAGTGGTGCACCTTCTTCGTAACCGGGAACAACAATTCGGGGCAGTTTACGTTCAATTAACCCTTCGATTTCATCAAGCATTTTTTCATCGGATGGACAAACAAACGAGATTGCATGACCTGTCAGTCCTGCACGGCCTGTGCGGCCTATACGGTGAATGTAATCTTGAGCATCAAACGGTAGCTCTATATTAACCACCAAAGGTAATGCTTGAATATCTAATCCTCTAGCAGCCACATCGGTGGCCACCAATACACGTAACCCGCCACTTTTAAAGTCTTCTAGTGCTTTATTTCGTGCACCTTGAGTTTTATCCCCATGAAACACGGCGCTTTTGAGCCCATCGAGTATTAACTCTTTATGAATATGTTCAGCGCTCTCTTTTGAACTTGCAAACACTAAAACCTGCTGCCAGTTATTACGCCCCACAAGCTCTGATAATAACTCGGTTTTCCGGCGCTTATCGACTAAATAAATCTGTTGTTCTACGCTCGATGCCGACTTACTTGTGGTCACATTGATCCACTGAGGATCTGATAACATCCTCAAAGCTAAGTTTTTGACATCATCACTGTATGTTGCCGAAAAAAAGTGGGTCACATGTTGACGAGCAACGAGTGCTTTGACACGTTCAATATCACGCACAAACCCCATATCAAGCATTCTGTCGGCTTCATCGATCACTAAGCTGGTCACACCAGAAAGATCTAAACCATGTTGACCGATAAAATCGAACAAGCGCCCTGGCGTGGCCACTAATATATCCACACCTGCGTTTAATGCTTTACGCTGTGGATTCATATTAGCGCCGCCATAAACCGCCAATGTTTTTAATGAAGTAAACTGACTATAGCGCGAAATGCTATCAGCAACTTGAATGGCAAGTTCACGTGTAGGCGTCAATATCAAGCCGCGTAATGAATTCACATTTAACGATTCAGCCAATAATTTTTCCAATAATGGTAAAGCAAATGCCGCCGTTTTACCTGTTCCGGTTTCAGCACAAGCCATAAGATCACTGCCTACTAAGGCTACGGGGATCACAGCCAATTGCACCTCAGTTAACTGCCGATAATCACATACCTCCATGGCTTTTATAATTGAAGCAGTTAAACCAAGTGTATCGAATGTCATGGAAATCTCATCTGGAAAAATAAATGAAGCGGAGTCTATCAAAAACAAAGCGTACTAGCTATGAAGATGCCTTTTCGTTATTCAAGTCAGGGAGCGTGATAATATACTTTTTTTCAAAGTCCTCGGCCGGAAGTGGTTTTGAAAAAAGGTACCCTTGGCCATAATCACACCCAGCAGCAAACAATGTATCAAATTGATATTGTGTCTCGACTCCCTCAGCAATGACTTTCATCCCGAGTTTATGCGCCATCACAATAATGGCTTCACATAAGGTGTGATCATCTTTATCTGATTCCAAATTTTGGGTAAATGATTGATCAATTTTAAGGTAATCAATGTCATATTTTTTAAGGTAAGACAAAGAAGAGTACCCAGTACCAAAGTCATCCAATGAAACCTGAATACCTGCATCACGGTATGCCAATAATTTTTCACTGACTCCCGTATTGCCATCAAGCAATAAACCTTCCGTTATCTCAATGCAGATACTATTACAATCAAGTGTTAATTCTTTCAGCTGTGTGATCCAAGATTCAAAATTTTCTCCTTCATCACGAAACTGCACAGGAGATTTATTAATGCTTATCTGTATTTCAACACCAAATTGAGTACGCCAATACGCACACTGTTTAGCGGCTTGCTCAAATACCCAGTTACCTATTGCGGTTATTAAACCTGTATCTTCAGCAACCGGAATAAACTCACTGGGAGAGATGACACCTCTTTCAGGATGATGCCAACGTATAAGTGCCTCAGCTTTAAGTACCTGCATTGTCGACATATCAACAATAGGTTGAAAATAAATTTCGAATTCTTGATTGGTTATCGCACTACGAAGATCACGAATAAGCAGCATGCGATGCTTCGCATATTCTTGCATCGAGGGGGTAAAATAGTGAAATCGATTTCTTCCTTGCTCCTTGGCCGCATACATAGCTTGATCGGCATTCTTAAGTAAACTATCAATCGTTTGAGCATCGTCTGGATAAAGCGTGATCCCGATGCTCGCACTAATGTAAACCGTTTCATTTTCTAAACTAAATGGCTCAGAGAGTCTCGAAAGTATATTTCCAGCCACTTTCTCTACTCCTTTGTGATCGGCAATCGAAGACAGCACAATCGTGAACTCATCTCCTCCTAATCTGGCCACGACATCAGATTCACGAATGCAACCTTTTAATCGCTTAGACGTTTCAATCAACAAAAGATCCCCCATATCGTGACCGAGTGCATCATTCACCTCTTTAAATAAATCTAAGTCTAAAAACATCAAAGCAAAATGATGATGACTGCGATCTGATTTAAGTAGCTCAGTGCCTAAATATTCAAGTAGCATTCGCCGATTCGGTAAATTGGTTAGGGGATCGTAGTTGGCTTGTTTCCAAATAATATGTTCAGCCTGTTTTTTCTCGGTAATATTAGAAAAAAGTGCCACACGCCGATACACACATCCTCTATTATCAAGAATGGTATTCATAGTTAACGAAACAATATATTCAGAGCCAGACTTGTGTTTTAACCAGATTTCACCGCTCCAACGACCCGTTTCCTCAATCGTACTACCCATCTGCACAAAGGTTTTTTTGATAGAACGACTGCATTGAAGCATGCTGATATTTTGATGGATCACCTCACTTTCTTGATAACCCGTTATTTCAGTAAATGCGGCATTAACGGTAATAATGTTCCCATGGTTATCTTGAACACTCATCGCTTCACTGGAATTATTATACACAGAGGCGGCCAACTTGAGCGACTCTTCGCCTCTTTTTCTGGCGGTGATATCCATATGTGTACCACACATCCTTGTAGGGTTGCCCTTTAAATCTTTACTCACAACCTTACCACAATCTTGGATCCAGATTGTTTCACCAGAAAAACGATTTAAACGATACTCAATACTATGTTGAGATGTCTCACCCTTAAGGTGTGTATCAATCGAATGCAATACATCAACCCTATCTGACATATGGATGGCATTAATCCACATTCTTTCATCGCTGTTTAACCTATCGACACTGCACCCTAGCAAACTAGCACAACGAACATTTCTCTCCACTTTATTCGATTTGATGTCCCAATCCCATATTCCCAATTCACTACTATCAAGTACCAAAGCTAGCTGTTCTTGGCTTGCGCACATTGCTGCCTCAGCCAACTTTTGCGAAGTAATGTCTAACAATCCACAGATAATCAACTGCACCTCGTTATTCACTCTCTGGCAAGCTACCGTTAAATGGGTATAAACAATTGAGTTATCTTTAGCCACAAATCGTTTATCCATTTCATATTCATCAATTTCCCCCTTTAACATACGTTCAAAATGTGTGAAATCAGTTTGAATATCTTCAAAATAGGTAATATCTCCCCATTTTTTAGCCAATAGCTCTTTTTCACTGTATTTCAACATCTGGCACACCCTAGGGTTCACCTTAATCCAGTGTTGATCCACTGAAGAAATCGCGATACCTATGTTACCGATATTAAATTGTGATCGAAAAATAAGATCATCTTCCAGTTGAATTTTGGCATTTATTTTGCCTTCCAAACGCCTAGACAATAATGAGCTAAGTAATAGAAAAACAGCTGGGTAGATAATTAAAGTAGGGATAGCGATAACAGTTAATATGTTTAACGCCATGTCGAATGGCAAAACAAAAAGCCAAAAAAGAGCGATTAATTGGAGAACGAAACCAAAGGAATAGAGCTGTAAATTAGAGATACTGGCTATTGAACGATAGTGATAATAACGCAATAGACTGCCTAAGAGTCCGGATGTGATAATGACACCGACTCCGGCTAGAATGCCCGTTCCTGCTTGATAAAACCGAAAAAATGAAGTAATAACAACAGCAACTAAGGTTGGTAATCCACCAAAAAAAAGTCCCGAAATACCCAATATGACAGAGCGGGCATCAAAATATACGCCTTCGGCATATTCCCAAGGCGTCATCATGGTCGTCATGGTAATACCAGCAATAATGACACCAACGGAGCACTGCCAAACAAAAAAGTACTGACTTTTCTGCTTTTTGGGTACGGCATCATAGACAAATACCATCGCTAAAAGCAGCGCAGCATTTTGCACTAAAGTAAAGATTACATCTGGATCCATAGTCCTAACTGCTCTCGCAAGCAAATGGTAAATATCAAGACTTTAGTGTAGCATAAATGCCAATACTGCGGCCCACGAGCAAAGCTCAATCGTAGCAAATAACACCATAGTGAAATTGTGACTAAACAATAATGTGGAAAATATTTAAATATATAACAGGTATAACCTCTCTTTATCATCAATATGCTAGACTAGCCTCCATTTCCTAGGATCGATGACACCATGCAAACCAAGAAAGAGATGAATTACAGTAAAACTTACCACTTCCCCGTTCAGATCTATTATGAAGATACTGATTTTTCAGGTGTTGTTTATCATCCAAACTTTCTTAAGTATTTTGAACGTGCAAGAGAGCATGTGATAGGTGCAGATGTACTCTCTTCTCTGTGGTTAAATGAAGCGCTAGGATTCGCCGTTTATCGCAGTGATATGCTTTGCCATGATGGTGTAGAATTTGCTGATATTATCGATGTTCGCACCCAATTTTGCTTCGAAAGTAAATACAGAACCATTTGGAAACAAACCATATGGCGCCCCAATACTAGCAAACCTGCCGTGACAGCAAATATAGAGATGGTATGCATGAATAAAGCCCGCCAGCTAATCCCGATGACACCAAAATTACTTGCCCAACTCAGTCAGTCTTTCGATTCAGCTATCGTCCTTTAAAACTGTGAATATGCACCAGTATACCAACTCGACATTCAGAATGAGTATGTCGAGAAACGATTTACTCTACATTGAAGACCCTAAAAACCACATTCACGGTAATATCATCTCACACTATGACTTATTCATAACTTGATTTAATCGATTGATATATTTCTAAAAACTCATCACTAGTAAGGTTTTCAACAGAAGCAGGTAGTCCACGTTTTGCAAAAAAGTCTAACCTCTGTTCAATCTCAACTCCGGCTTTAAGCTCACCCGTATAGAAAGCTGCCACTCTGATAAAATCCAAATACCCAACATTATCAGGAAGGTAAGAAAGATCTGACCATCGCTCAACAACCTCTGTGACTTCAGGTGCAAATGCCCAGCTTTTCAACACAGCACGACCTATCGGCCCCTGCATTTTTCGAACGAGATCCCTTAATTGCTCTATGCCATTAAACATCTCTGGATGTGCTTCAGCTTCCTTAAGCACTGGTAGTGAACCTATGTTGTGTACCAAACCTGCTAATGTCAGAGTATCTAAGCTAAGACCACTATCTTGATGAGTTTGATTGTAGATTGTCAACATAGCACAAGCCGATGAAGTCACGTCAACAGAACAAGCCCACACCTCATCCATAATCTCCCAAACCATCTCATTGGTTGAGATAAATAACTGTTCCATTGCCGCAGAAGTTGCAATCGTTTTTATCTGAGTTAACCCAATTCTGCTAACGGCGCCGTTTACATTTTCAGCTTTAGCACCTCGACGATATAAAGCACTATTAGCAACCTTTATCATACGCGCAGAAATAGCTGCATCTTGCCCAATAATTTCAGCAACCTGCTTAGGACTTGAATCAGGCTGAGAGACCACTTCCTGAATTCTCATCGCAACTTCAGGTAAAGTCGGTAATACTAACTCATCATTTTTTAATTTATTTAAAAGGCTGGCTAACAAATCATGTTCAGTTGACATTTTCATCCCCATTCAGACTCGTCATTTGTTTTACTGGTATTAAAGTGAGTGAAACTATCAAGTCATCATTTTTAGCGAGTAAACAGAAAAACAGCCTAGAGCTTGCTTAAATACTAGCTGATTTTAGCATTTTCAATGCATGGATTTTGCTAGTTTTTGTTATGCTGAATGCCTTACATACTCTAGAGAACACTTACTTTCAGACTCTATAAAATCATTAAATACAAACCAAGTCACCCGTGAATGAACGTTCAGTGAGTCATAATGAGAAACAATTAAGCGCTATTTACTAGTAAGTAGCACAATGACTCACCCTTTTAGCAAGGTACATTTATCGCTGATGACAGGTACCCTCACAGTTTATCTGCCATCATGATCCACTTTATCGACTATCCAGTGTATTAAAAAATAGCTAGATCAATTCAACAGCTGCATCTAATACCTTATCCTTCAATATCTCCGCTCTTATCTTCTCAATAGATTCAATGATATTTATATGGTTTTTGTCACTAATTAATATCACCGAAATCGGTTTGTCTGCCCACTGAGTCACGTTGTTATCTGGTAATTGAGAAGTTAGCTGGCTCAATTGATATGGAATATCATCATCGTTCTCAATGCTATCATCGACTAAACCGGCCTTAAACAGAGTCACCTCTGCATAGTGTAACTTACCACTTTGTTCGCACTGAGCCATCTCGACTTCAAACGGATAAGCTTGCAGTATTGTTTCAATATAATTTAAATCAATGTTACCTGACTCATGCAACCTAGCTCTTATTTTTAGCTGGGATGATGGTATATCCTGTTGCCGCCTTAACCTATTAATAGACTCAGAGTTCATGACTGAATCAAGTAAGAACACCTTAATATCTTTCGCACCACGAGACTCCAGTAGATAGGCCATTTCCAAGGCTAATTGACCGCCTAACGACCACCCTAAAAGATGAATTGATTCAGAAATTGAAGTATGAGCAAGTATCAGGTCAACATACATTGCCGCCATTTGCTGTAAAGACGATATGTTAACTGTCGAGCTATGGTTATAATTATCGATACCGATACAATTAAATTTATCAGCCAACGCTAATGCTAGCGGTACATAGACTTCACTGCCAGAGCCTGCACCATGGATCATAAACAACTTATTCAATGCACTAGACTCAGGGGTTAAATGTTGCAGTAAATGATCTTGATATCTATCGTTATAAAACCATTCACATAAAGAAGAAATAGTCGCATGACTAAAAAATATACTAAGTGGTATATCGATACTTAACTGAGCTCGGATCATTGCAGTCAACTTAATCGCCGAAATCGAATCACCGCCACTACGGAAAAAGTTATCGTGTATCCCCACCTGCTCAAGGCCCAACACCGACTGCCAAATCTGGCACAGCTGAGTCTCAAGGTTATTGCGCGGTGCAGTGTAGTTATCAACACTCACCCACGCAGGCTCTGGCAAGGCACGCCTGTCTAACTTGCCGTTAATGGTTAACGGAATGGCATCAATTTCAGTGAAGGTCGCTGGCACCATGTATTCAGGTAAGGCCTGTGTTAGAGATGCAATTAAGCTGTCTGTCTCTATGCTCTTCCCATCTAGAGGTGATTCGTTTGAAATAATATACGCCGCTAAGTATTTATTACCCTCGCGCTCTCGGTCTATCACCACCGCTTGTTTGACACTATCAAGACTTGATAGTGCGGTTTCTATTTCGCCCAATTCAATCCGGTAACCACGAATTTTAACCTGACTGTCATTACGGCCTAAATATTCTAAATTGCCATCAGTATTTCCATCAGCGTTTCCATTAGGTAAGTAACGCACTAAATCCCCGGTTTTGTATAAACGGGTGTAGCCTTTTGCTATGTCAGCTTCTGTCGCAAACGGGTTATCAATGAAACACGCTTGGGTTAACTCAGGACGATTAAGGTAACCGCGGGCAACACCTGCACCACCGATGTATAATTCACCACTGGCGCCCAAGGGCGTTAGCTGCAAATATTCATCGAGAACGTACAGCTTAGTATTATTGACACCACGGCCAATATTGTTGGCGCTGTCGCCTACAAGATATTCGTTGGCCGTGGCACACACGGTAATTTCAGTCGGGCCATACGCATTAAATATCTGACAATGTTCACTAAATGAGTTCAATAAACCCAAAGAAGGTGAGTCACCACCTGATACCACCGTTTTCAGTGCAGGAAAGTCACTTGGGGTTAGCTGAGATAATATCACTGGCGGTAACAAGGTAATATCAATGCTCTCATTGGCCAGCATGTCACTCACACTCACTACATCTCGCTCGCTTTCACTGCACATGTACCCCGTCAGGCCTTGACTTAATCCTGCAAATATTTCAAATATCGACACATCAAACACATAAGATGAAAACAGTAATACCTTTTCTCTCTCCTGCACATTGAAGCGCTGGGTTAAGGCCTCGACAAGGTGCACCCCATTGCCATGTTCTACCATTACTCCTTTCGGTTTTCCTGTGGTGCCTGAGGTGTAAATCACATAGGCTAAATCATTAACGCTGCTCATCGCAGGAGGAATCATGACCTGCACACCAATATCAACCGATAATATGTCTGCTGCCAGTAAACTAATAGGGTGGCCTATCTCATCACTTAGTGTGCTTAGCTTGCCAAGATACTGTGACTGGGTCACCACCAGTTTGGCAGCCGTATCAGTTAAGATGAACTGGGTTCGTTCAGCCGGATACTCAGGTGAAATCGGCACATACGCACCGCCCGCTTTGAGTACCGCTAAGATACTTATCACCATCTCAAGACTGCGGTCTAAATACAGCGGAATAAGTGTGTCAGCCTTTAGCTCATGGCCACAGATAGCAAGGTATTCTTGACGGATAATGTGCGCTAACTGGTTGGATTTGTCATTGAGTTCGTTATAAGTGAGCTGCGTGTCTTCAAACACCAAAGCGATGTTATTTGGGGTTTTCGCCACTTGATCAGCAAACAATTGATGCAAGGTTTTATCTTGTGGGTATGGCGCATCCGTGTCGTTGAAGCTATAGAGTAAAATATTGCGCTCCTCTTCACTGATAACAGACAAGGACCGACATAACTGCTCCGGCTCTGCGGCAATTGAAGCTAATATGCTTTCAAGTTGATTGAGCAAACGAGTGACATCTTGCAAACTCAACCAAGCCTCACTGAAGCCTAATTTAACCACCACACTTTGCTCATGCTCAAATGCCGTCACCGACAAGGGATAATCAAGCTTTTCTACCGACTGACGAAATACCAAGCCACTTACAACGCCGTTCCTCTGTTCGTTAATCGCTTCCATAGGGTAGTTTTCAAACACAAACAAGCTGTGAAATAAGCGCTCACCGTCTTGTTGCAGGCTCGCCAGTGATACTGCGCTGTGGCTGTTTAATGCCGCAATATCACGCTGAATGGCCTGTAACACTTCAGCAACCGTTAATGCCGCTTGCTCCCAGTTAACCATCAAGGGCAAGGTGTTAATGTACAAACCCACACTCGACTCAATGCCCTCAACCGGTACATCTCGGCCCGAGACCGTGGTGCCCACTATCGTTTGGCTATCACCACTGTAGGTTTGCAATAATTTATGCCAAGCAAACTGCAACGCCACATTCAAGGTGACTCCTTGGGTTTTGCACATGCTTTTTAATTTCTCGTACGCTTGACCTTGTATAGTGAGCACTTGCTCCGCTGGCTTTTCAATAGCCTTAACTTGCGCCAAATCCACTTTTTGACTTAACAAATTGGATAAATCAGTCGTGCCCTGATAGGTGTCTTTTATGTCTGACCAATAAGTATCTGTTTCAGCTTTGGTATCGAGATAGTATTGTTGCGTGGCCAAGTACGCCTTATCAACCTCGAGAATGGGCGTCTCACCGGCCATAAGTTGGTCGTAGTTGCCGTGCACGGCCTGCATTAACACGGGTAAGCTCCAACCGTCAGCAATACTGTGGTGCTCACTTTTTAGTACCGTGGTTAAGTTGTCAGCCTGCTTAATTAAGGTCAAGCGGATTAAGCCTGGCTGGGTTAAATCAAACCCAAGTAAACGGTCTTGCTGCTGAATATCCGTAATAGCCAGCTCACGTTCTTTTTCTGATAAATGGCTAATATCATGAAAATGAAAATTAGACTCATCAATACTGGCTCCGCGCGTTACCACTTGCAGCATTTCTTCTTGCCAATCAAACGCGGTGCGCAAAATAGGGTAACGTAATGACGCCAAACGCCAGGCTTGCTGGTATACCTCAAGGTTTATCTCTTGATGATAATCAAGCAAGAGTTGCACTCGGTAAGCATCATCTTGAGGCTGACTAACATGATGGTAAATAAACCCTTGCTGTAGACTAGTAGCAGGATAGATAGCTTCAATATCGTGCTGACGTTGTAATCGAGACAAGGTGGTTAATGATAACTTTTCAACGCCATAATCACTCGGCGTTTTAAGTCCACCCGCTTGAGCTTGACATTGAGCCGTGTTAATGACCGCCCCAAGCCCTGCCTCAAAAGCGGCAACAAAAGCGGTTGTTTGCACAGAGAATAAGCGTGATACCACACTGAAACACAACATCCCTTGCTGCACAGCTCCGTTAATATTGAGCGCTAAATCGTCCTCATTATCCAAGGCCATTTGCACCCCAGCATCACCCGTGACGAGACTCCAATCACGTTCATTTTCGCCTTCACGTTTTCCACCCAATTGCCCGAGGTAGTTAAAACTCACCTTAGGCAGTGGGCCAGTGAGCTTTCCTGCCTGACGCAAAGCGCCATAACCAATGCCCTTGTGTGGCATCGCCCTGAGCATTTCTTTGGTTTGAATAATATTAACCGCAATATCCTCATCAGCGGTTAATTTCACCGGATACATGCTGGTAAACCAACCTACCGTCTGTGACACATCCAAGCTGTCATCAATGAACTCTCGCCCATGACCTTCTAACACAATATGATTAACGGGCTCGCCCAAGGTGTCTTGTAATGCGATGGCTAATGCACTGAGTAATAAATCATTAATGTCGGTGTGATATCCGCCATTGGCCTCATGCAATAAGGTGTCAGTTAGCTTATTTGATAACATCATCACTTGTTGATGTTTGGCTTCATGTGCAATTAATGGCTTCAGCTCGGCGGTTACCTGTTCCCAATATGCACATTCATCGACCGACTGCTGTGCATAATCACCTACCGCTGCCACCCACTGACGATAGCTACTGGTTTTCGCTGGCAAGCTCTGCCCAGTTAATAACAATTGCATATCCTCAGCAATAATTCGCCATGACACCGCATCAATAATTACGTGATGAAACGCAAAGAATATCCGCGAACGACCGTCTATATAGCCGCTCAAATGTGCAGCTTGCCATAAGGGGCCAACATCAAGCGAAAAGTGGCTCTGCCACGTGGTTAATTGCTGCTGCAATTCAACATCAGACAGGGCACTCACATCACAGCTCACCAAAGGTGACATTGTGCTGAGTTCATCGTAACGCTGACCATACCTTTTGATTGAATAAGCCTGCTCTGATGAAAATTGCTCTGTCGATAACGGCTCTGACAAAGTAAAACGAGCGCGGAGCATATCGTGCCGCTCAGCTAAACGCTCAAGCGCAAGCTCGATGGCTGGCAAGTCAATACCGCTTGGCAACTGCACCATAAAAGCTTGGTTCCAGTGATGCGCACTCGCCCACGCCTTATTAAAGAACCAATCTTGTATCGGCAGTAAAGCAAACTCACCTTCCAGACGCCCCTGCTCAGCGATGATGTCAACTGATGAAGTTTCTTTTTCAAGCATGCTGGTAAGTTGCGCCACGGTCGGTGCATCGAAAATCGTTTTGACCTGCAAAGTAAAGCCCACTTGACGTAATTTCGATACCAGCTGAATACTGATAATTGAATCACCGCCACTGCGGAAAAAGTTATCGTGTATCCCCACCTGCTCAAGGCCCAACACCGACTGCCAAATCTCACACAGCTGAGTCTCAAGTGCGCTGCGCGGTGCAGTGTAGTTATCAACACTCACCCACGCAGGCTCTGGCAAGGCACGCCTGTCTAGCTTGCCGTTAATGGTTAACGGGATGGCATCGATAACGGTGAACGTTGATGGCACCATGTATTCAGGTAAGGCCTGCGTCAAAGAGGCAATTAAGCTGTCTGTATCTAGGGCGTGACTATCCTGAGCCTGCTCATTTAAGACCTGTTCATTAGAAATAATATACGCCGCTAAGTATTTATTGCCCTCACGCTCTCGGTCTATCACCACCGCTTGCTTTACACTATCGATAAGGGATAACGCCGTTTCGATTTCGCCCAATTCAATCCGGTAACCACGAATTTTAACCTGGCTGTCATTACGGCCTAAATATTCTAAATTGCCAGCAGCATTTCCATTAGTATTAGCATTTCCATCAGCGCTTCCATTAGGCAAGTAACGCACTAAATCCCCGGTTTTGTATAAACGGGTGTAGCCTTTTGCTATGTCAGCTTCTGTCGCAAACGGGTTATCAATGAAACACGCTTGGGTTAACTCAGGACGATTAAGGTAACCGCGCGCCACACCCGCACCACCGATGTATAATTCACCACTGGCGCCCAAGGGCGTTAGCTGCAAATATTCATCGAGAACGTACAGCTTAGTATTATTAACACCACGGCCAATATTGTTGGCACTGTCGCCTACAAGATATTCGTTGGCCGTGGCACACACGGTAATTTCAGTCGGGCCATACGCATTAAATATCTGACAATGTTCACTAAATGAGTTCAATAAACCCAAAGAAGGTGAGTCACCACCTGATACCACCGTTTTCAGTGCAGGAAAGTCACTTGGGGTTAGCTGAGATAATATCACTGGCGGTAACAAGGTAATATCAATGCTTTCATTGGCCAGCATATCACTCACACTCACTACATCTCGCTCGCTTTCACTGCACATGTAACCCGTCAGGCCTTGACTTAATCCTGCAAATATTTCAAATATCGACACATCAAACACATAAGATGAAAACAGTAATACCTTTTCTCTCTCCTGCACATTGAAGCGCTGGGTTAAGGCCTCGACAAGGTGCACCCCATTGCCATGTTCTACCATTACTCCTTTCGGTTTTCCTGTGGTGCCTGAGGTGTAAATCACATAGGCTAAATCAGTGGCGGTGCTGATAGGGCTTGGTGACTCTTTTGGCATATCAACATAGGTAGATAATATGTTTGCCGCTAATAAGCTAATTTGATGTGTTTTATCGTCACTAAGTGCTGTTAGCGCTTCAAGATGCTGCGACTGGGTCACCACCAGTTTGGCAGCCGTATCGGTTAAAATAAACTGGGTTCGTTCTGCCGGATACTCGGGGGAAATCGGCACATAGGCCCCGCCCGCTTTGAGTACCGCTAAGATACTTATCACCATCTCCAGACTGCGGTCTAAATACAGCGGAATGAGTGTGTCAGCCATAAGCTCATGGCCACAGGTATCAAGGTATTCTTGACGAATAGCATGGGCTAACTGGTTGGATTTGTCATTGAGTTCGTTATAGGTGAGCTGCGTGTCTTCAAATACCAAAGCGATATTGTCTGGGGTTTTCGCCACTTGCTCAGTAAACAATTGATGCAAGGTTTTATCTTGCGGGTACAGCGCATCCGTGTAGTTGAAATCATAGAGTAATGTATTGCGTTCTTGCGCGGAAAGCACATCGATATTTGCCAGTTTTTGAGCAGGCTCTGCAACAAAAGCGGTTAATACTCGGGTATACATTGCTGATATACGGGTGATGGTCGTTTCATCAAATAAACCCACGGCATAATTGAGTTGACCACTGATATTCTCTTCGCTGTTGGCAAGGAACAAGCTCAAATCAAACTTGGCAGGGCTGTACAGTGCTTCTTCTGCCTCTTCTAAAACGACTGGGCTAAACGGCAACTGACACGCGCTCATTTCACCCATACCCGAGTCTGGACTAGCGTCTGAGCCAAAGCCTGCACCAAAGTCCTGCACACTGAACATCACTTGGAAAATGGGGTGCCGCGAGCTATCACGCTCGACATCCAATCCATCCACCAATTGCTCAAACGGGATATCTTGATTCGACTTAGCTTGTGATACCACCTTATGCACTGTTTGGATAAATTCAGCAATGTCGCTATCACCTGACACTTGCGCCCTCAGTGCCAGTGAGTTAACAAACATGCCGATTAAGCTTTGTGTCTGAGCGTGATGACGATTATCCGAAGGCGAGCCAACAATAATGTCCTCTTGTCCGGTCAATTTGGCCAAACTCACGTAAAACGCACTTAATAATACTGTGTACAGGGTGGTTTCTTGCTGCTTAGCTAACGCCCTGAGTTCAGTTGACAATTGAGTATCTAATACAAAAGCACTGTCTTGACCGCGATAATCGACTTGCTCGGGTCTTGGCTTATCGGTTGGCAATGCCAAGGTCTCATAACCTGACAATGTCTGTCGCCAATAATCAAGCTGCTGTGTGCCCACCTCACCTTGCAAGTAGTCACGTTGCCACGCAGCATAGTCACCGTAATTAATGTCCAATGCCGGTAAGTCTATTTCACGTGACGCCTTTAATGCTTGATACACTTCACCCAGCTCACGGATAAAGATGTCTGTTGACCAGCCATCCATCGCAATGTGGTGCCACATGAGTAAGATGTATTGACCTTGCTCTTGGCTTTCGCTTTGAGCAAGTTGATAATGGTTAAGCCGCAAACTTGGCTCGTGTTGTAAATCAAAAGGGTGAGCGATATCAGCTTTAACCAAAGCCAGTAATTCAGCCTCATCATGGCAAGTCTGTGAGCGAAAGGCTAAATGACTGTCTAATGCCTGCTGATAAGCCGTACCTGCCTCATCATGGTCATACTCACTATAACCATACACGCTATTCATCACAGCATGACGGCCACTCACCACATTAATCGCTTTTTCCAGTAAATACACATTCACGTTATCATCAAGCTGAGCCAAGTAAGGCATATGATAAGCACTGCTGCCTTGCTCAAATTGCTCGATAAACAGCATACGCGCTTGCGCAAAGGACACCGGGTAGCGAGCCTTATCACCCAAATTAAGATGAGGGATTACCACCCTAGCGTCCTGATTCAACATTTGCTCGTTCAGCGTCAAAGAGATACCCGCGATGGTCTTTTGTTCAAACAATGCACTCAAGGCTAAATCAACATTCAACTCTCGACGAATGGCGGCCACCAATTTAATCGCGGTAATTGAATCCCCGCCACTGCGGAAAAAGTTATCGTGTATGCCGACCTGCTCAAGGCCCAACACCGACTGCCAAATCTGGCACAGCTGAGTCTCAAGGTTATTACGCGGTGCAGTGTAGTTATCAACACTCACCCACGCAGGCTCTGGCAAGGCACGCCTGTCTAACTTGCCGTTAATGGTTAACGGAATGGCATCAATTTCAGTGAAGGTCGCTGGCACCATGTATTCAGGTAAGGCCTGTGTTAGAGATGCAATTAAGCTGTCTGTCTCTATGCTCTTCCCATCTAGAGGTGATTCGTTTGAAATAATATACGCCGCTAAGTATTTATTACCCTCGCGCTCTCGGTCTATCACCACCGCTTGTTTGACACTATCAAGACTTGATAGTGCGGTTTCTATTTCGCCCAATTCAATCCGGTAACCACGAATTTTAACCTGACTGTCATTACGGCCTAAATATTCTAAATTGCCATCAGTATTTCCATCAGCGTTTCCATTAGGTAAGTAACGCACTAAATCCCCGGTTTTGTATAAACGGGTGTAGCCTTTTGCTATGTCAGCTTCTGTCGCAAACGGGTTATCAATGAAACACGCTTGGGTTAACTCAGGACGATTAAGGTAACCGCGGGCAACACCTGCACCACCGATGTACAATTCACCTATTGCCCCTAAAGGGGCTAATGCCATTCCTTGCAGCACATAGACTTTTACATCATTGAAAGGACGACCAATGGTACTGGCAGCATTAAGCGAATTGACCATATAACTTGTCGCTTCACCCGTTTCTGTTGGCCCATAATAATTAATGACTTTCGTCAGATTAAAATCAAAATGAACCAGCTGCTCTTGTGTTAGATTTTCACCACTGAAGTAAATATGCTCGAAGTCACAAGGCAAGGTAGTCGATGCTAATAATGCTGAAAATTGAGAAGGAACAAAATGGCAAGCATTGATATCATGAAATTCAAGTAAATGCATGATTTCATCCATGTCGAAACTTGACTGAGCCATCACTATTTTAGCCCCCACATTTAAGTGGCTAAACAAATCGGATACAGACACATCAAATACATAGCTGGTTTTAAACAAATACGTGTTTTTAGCCGTTTCCCCGCGAGAAGACATATATTGATTTCGACTGGCACTACTTTTGTGCTCAATCATTACCCCTTTAGGTTGACCCGTGGTACCCGAGGTGTAAATCACATAGGCTAAATCTGTGGCGGTGCTGATAGGGCTTGGTGACTCTGTTGGCATATCAACATAGGTAGATAATATGTTTGCCGCTAATAAGCTAATTTGATGTGTTTTATCGTCACTAAGTGCTGTTAGCGCTTCAAGGTGTTGAGACTGGGTCACCACTAGTTTGGCGGCGGTATCGCTTAAGATAAACTCGGTGCGCTCTGCCGGATACTCAGGCGAAATCGGCACATAGGCCCCGCCCGCTTTGAGTACCGCTAAGATGCTAATCACCATCTCTAAACTGCGGTCTAAATACAGCGGAATAAGTGTGTCAGCCTTTAGCTCATGGCCACAGGTAGCAAGGTATTCTTGACGGATAATGTGCGCAAGCTGGTTGGATTTGTCATTGAGTTCGTTATAGGTGAGCTGCGTGTCTTCAAACACCAAAGCGATATTGTCTGGGGTTTTAGCCACTTGCTCAGCAAACAATTGATGCAAGGTTTTATCTTGCGGGTATGGCGCATCCGTGTCGTTGAAATCATAGAGTAAGGTATTACGTTCTTGCGTGGAAAGCACATCGATATTTGCCAGTTTTTGAGTAGGCTCTGCAACAAAGGCAGTTAATACCCGGGTATAGATTGCTGATATACGGCTAATGGTGGTTTCATCAAATAAACCCACGGCATAATTGAGTTGACCACTGATATTTTCTTCGCTGTTGGCAAGGAACAAGCTCAAATCAAACTTGGCAGGGCTGTACAGTGCTTCTTCTGCCTCTTCTAAAACGACTGGGCTAAACGGCAACTGACACGCGCTCATTTCACCCATACCCGAGTCTGGACTAGAGTCTGAGCCAAAGTCTGTACCAAAGTCCTGCACGCTGAACATCACTTGGAAAATGGGGTGACGTGAGCTATCACGCTCGACATCCAATCCATCCACCAATTGCTCAAACGGGATATCTTGATTCGACTTAGCCTGTGATACCACCTTATGCACTGTTTGGATAAATTCAGCGATGTCGCTGTCACCTGACACTTGCGTCCTCAGTGCCAGTGAGTTAACAAACATGCCGATTAAGCTTTGTGTCTGGGCGTGATGACGATTATCTGACGGCGAGCCAACAATAATGTCCTCTTGTCCGGTCAATTTGGCCAAACTCACGTAAAACGCACTTAATAATACTGTGTACAGGGTGGTTTCTTGCTGCTTAGCTAATGCCCTAAGCTCAGCTGACAATGCTGTGTCTACGATAAAATCACTGTCTTGACCGCGATAATCGATTTGCGCGGGCCTTGGCTTATCGGTTGGCAATGCCAAGTTCTCATAACCTGACAATGTCTGTCGCCAATAATCAAGCTGCTGTGTGCCCACCTCACCTTGCAAGTAGTCTCGTTGCCACACCGCATAGTCACCGTAATTAATGTCCAATGCCAGTAAGTCTATTTCGCGTGACGCCTTTAATGCTTGATACACTTCACCCAGCTCACGGATAAAGATGTCTGTTGACCAGCCATCCATCGCTATGTGGTGCCACATGAGTAAGATGTATTGACCTTGCTCTGTGCTTTGGCTTTGGCTTTGAGCAAGTTGGTAATGGTTAAGCCGCAAACTGGGCTCGTGTTGCAAATCAAAAGGATGGGCGATATCAGCTTTAACCAAAGCCAGCAATTCAACCTCATCATGGCAAGTCTGTGAGCGAAAGGCTAAATGACTGTCTAATGCCTGTTGATAAGCCATACCTGACTCATCAAAGCCATGCTTATCAACATGTCTATCATCATAGTTATTCTCACTATAACCATACTCACTATAACCATACACGCTATTCATCACAGCATGACGGCCACTCACCACATTAATCGCTTTTTCCAGTAAATACACATTCACGTTATCATCAAGCTGAGCCAAGTAAGGAATGTGATAAGCACTGCTGCCTTGCTCAAATTGCTCGATAAACAGCATACGCGCTTGCGCAAAGGACACCGGGTAGCGAGCCTTATCACCCAAATTAAGATGAGGGATTACCACCCTAGCGTCCTGATTCAACATTTGCTCGTTCAGCGTCAAAGAGATACCCGCGATGGTCTTTTGTTCAAACAATGCACTCAAGGCTAAATCAACATTCAACTCTCGACGAATGGCGGCCACCAATTTAATCGCGGTAATTGAATCCCCGCCACTGCGGAAAAAGTTATCGTGTATGCCGACCTGCTCAAGGCCCAATACCGACTGCCAAATCTGGCACAGCTGAGTCTCAAGGTTATTACGCGGTGCAGTGTAGTTATCAACACTCACCCACGCAGGCTCTGGCAAGGCACGCCTGTCTAACTTGCCGTTAATGGTTAACGGAATGGCATCAATTTCAGTGAAGGTCGCTGGCACCATGTATTCAGGTAAGGCCTGTGTTAGAGATGCAATTAAGCTGTCTGTCTCTATGCTCTTCCCATCTAGAGGTGATTCGTTTGAAATAATATACGCCGCTAAGTATTTATTACCCTCGCGCTCTCGGTCTATCACCACCGCTTGTTTGACACTATCAAGACTTGATAGTGCGGTTTCTATTTCGCCCAATTCAATCCGGTAACCACGAATTTTAACCTGACTGTCATTACGGCCTAAATATTCTAAATTGCCATCAGTATTTCCATCAGCGTTTCCATTAGGTAAGTAACGCACTAAATCCCCGGTTTTGTATAAACGGGTGTAGCCTTTTGCTATGTCAGCTTCTGTCGCAAACGGGTTATCAATGAAACACGCTTGGGTTAACTCAGGACGATTAAGGTAACCGCGGGCAACACCTGCACCACCGATGTATAATTCACCACTGGCGCCCAAGGGCGTTAGCTGCAAATATTCATCGAGAACGTACAGCTTAGTATTATTGACACCACGGCCAATATTGTTGGCGCTGTCGCCTACAAGATATTCGTTGGCCGTGGCACACACGGTAATTTCAGTCGGGCCATACGCATTAAATATCTGACAATGTTCACTAAATGAGTTCAATAAACCCAAAGAAGGTGAGTCACCACCTGATACCACCGTTTTCAGTGCAGGAAAGTCACTTGGGGTTAGCTGAGATAATATCACTGGCGGTAACAAGGTAATATCAATGCTCTCATTGGCCAGCATGTCACTCACACTCACTACATCTCGCTCGCTTTCACTGCACATGTACCCCGTCAGGCCTTGACTTAATCCTGCAAATATTTCAAATATCGACACATCAAACACATAAGATGAAAACAGTAATACCTTTTCTCTCTCCTGCACATTGAAGCGCTGGGTTAAGGCCTCGACAAGGTGCACCCCATTGCCATGTTCTACCATTACTCCTTTCGGTTTTCCTGTGGTGCCTGAGGTGTAAATCACATAGGCTAAATCATTAACGCTGCTCATCGCAGGAGGAATCATGACCTGCACACCAATATCAACCGATAATATGTCTGCTGCCAGTAAACTAATAGGGTGGCCTATCTCATCACTTAGTGTGCTTAGCTTGCCAAGATACTGTGACTGGGTCACCACCAGTTTGGCAGCCGTATCAGTTAAGATGAACTGGGTTCGTTCTGCCGGATACTCGGGGGAAATCGGCACATACGCACCGCCCGCTTTGAGTACCGCTAAGATACTTATCACCATCTCAAGACTGCGGTCTAAATACAGCGGAATAAGTGTGTCAGCCTTTAGCTCATGGCCACAGGTAGCAAGGTATTCTTGACGGATAATGTGCGCTAACTGGTTGGATTTGTCATTGAGTTCGTTATAGGTGAGCTGCGTGTCTTCAAATACCAAAGCGATGTTATTTGGGGTTTTCGCCACTTGCTCAGCAAACAATTGATGCAAGGTTTTATCTTGTGGGTATGGCGCATCCTTGTCGTTGAAGCCATAGAGTAATGTATTGCACTCATGAGGTAATAATTGTGATATTTGTCTAATGTGTGTTGTAGGTGATTCAATAAAACTCATCAGCACATATTCAAGTCGCTCAAGCAAGAGCGTTATCTCTGAATGGTTAAAATATTGCAGTCCATAAGATGCTGTAATTTCTAAGGATGGATTACTTTCATAATCCTTTAAGCGTAGCAACAAAGGATTATCATCAAAAGTCGTCTCGACTTGAAAACTCTCATATAACCGTTTTTCAAGTAAATCATGTTTAAGCAGCTCATCTTTAAACAAATCATGTTTAAATAGATCATAGGAAACGGTAATGTCAGGTAATAAGATGTTACTACGACTTGCGAGACGTTTGACATGGGAACGAGGAAAGCGACAATGAGCATAACTCTTTTTGATCGACGACATTATTGTTTTTATTTGTTCAACAACACTCATGTCTCTCTGAACAGCCGATGAGAATAAACAGGTATTAACATGCATACCCACCACGTGCATTCCTTGCTTTCCTCTACGACCATGTATAGGCGTATTAAGTACAACCTCATTACTTCCAACTATATTCGAAATAATCAGACTCACCGCACTTGAAAAAACGGCAAGTAAATTCAACTTATTATTTTTGCAGAAGTGATGTAATTGTTCACTTAGCTCAACAGATAGTATACGTGTACAGTTAGCATTTTTAGGTAATGAATAGCGAATAGGAAGAAGGGATACTTGCTGCTTATTTAAAAATTGTTGCCAATATACTTTGTCTTTATTGTATTTTACCGAATTTAGGTACTCATGAGATTGCAATATTACGTCTTTAAATTGAGGAATATCTAATAACCAATCAGTTGCTGTAGTTTGCACAATATTTTGATACAAGCGATGGATATATCCATATAGTCGGTAAATTCCTATACCATCAATCGCGATATGATGAGACTTAAAAAACACATAATATGAATTTGGGGTAATTTTAAGTAAGGCCATACGACTAAGATGAGTACTAAAACACCCCACAAAACTATCAATTTGATCTTGCATCCAATCTAATGCTTTTTTTTCTGCATCTGCTAACACTGAAAAATCATGACATTCGACCACACTTGGTATTTTATCATATTGAATAAATTGTAAGGGGGTTCCACCTTCACTAGTAGTCATCGTGAAGTGTAATGCATCCAAGTGAAAATAAAGTAATTCCCATACTTGCTGTAATATTGCAAGATCAACATTTTGCATAGTCGTGTAGCCCCCAAGATTATTTTTAGGGTTACCTTCATTTAGCAGTTGATCATAATATATGTCTTCTTGAGCAAGATGAAGTTTAAAAATTTGATTGTCTGATACGTAACACTTCGATGTTTTATTGTTTTTATCTATATTTCCAGACATTATATAATCCTCTATAAATCATTATTAATCATCAATAAAAAATGCACTCATGATCGTATATATATTTAACTTTAAATTTGCTAAAAATAATCTATTTCAAAAGTCACTTAAAACCCAAAACGTGGTTTTAGTAAATAGAATCAAAAAACACGTTATAAAAAATAAAATAATCAATACCTACCTAACAGAAAAATAAAATGACTAAAAAAACAACCCACGCAAATCTCAACAAACTAGCCAACAAAAAAAACATGCGAATTTAAACATAAACACAACACTACCGCAACAGTATTGCGGTATAAATACAACTTCGAGGCATCAAAAATTCACCCTAATGACAAAGGTATTAATTAAGTAATAAAGAAGTAATTTGAACTAAAAAGGGTAATAATAAGTCGACTGGAATACATCACTAACGCAGTTAAATAAACACAAACAAAATAGGAAAACACATCATGAAAAATCTATAAATTCATGTTTATATTAACTATTACTTAAATTTTCACGTTGTGTTTTTTTGGTTTTTATCATATTAATTACATTCGCTTTTTTCAGATAGGCTAGGTTCTTTAGCACGCAGTTCATGGAGCCTTCGGTCATATTCATTCATTATATTATTGACGGTCCATAGCGCAATAGCACCAGCCCCAACATGCGCAAATTTCAACTGCTTAATATCAGGAAATTGTACCTGTACCCACTCAATAAAACTCGTAATAACTAAGCCAACAATGGCTCCATTAACATTGGCGTAATTACTATAAAAATGCCGTGCACGCTCCATCACTTCACCTGCTATCGATACTTGTGCCAATTCAATGCTTGCTATACCATTTTCAAACAAGTCAAATGCATAAATCACATCATTACGATTAAACTGTGATAAACTTGGGAAATACAACAGTATTGTGGCTATCCATACAGGGGCTTTTAACACTAGCCTCCTCTCATTCAAATTGGATTTAAAAACACTTTTCTCTTAATTTTCATGCGGGGTTATATTTTCCTTATTCATAGTTATCTCCGTATAATATTTTAGTTACTTCTGGATTCAAGAAATACATCCAAAAAACAACTAATTTAAATATTAATTCATACAAAAAGTTTACTTCCACTCTTAAATAATTTCAACGTGATGGTCGAAACAAGGATTAAATTAACGTCTAAATCATAAATTTTTCATAAATATAGCCATCAAATAATTTCTCTTGAGTTCTAATCCGATTATTTATATCAAAACCACTTCAATATGCAGAGTCCTGGCTAGATCTCAGCAATATTCGACTTATTGCATGACTCCAGCTTAGTTCTGCCATTTGGCAGATTATGTACAATTTTTCACAGCTTTACCTCCCCTGCTATCTGGCATGAACACGTTCAGATAACTTGGGGGTAACAACATATAACAGTTAATGATTCGCAGCTTTACTCAATAAACTTCAGTAGCTCTTGTTTAACTTGATCTGATGCGAATGACTGCGCAACACTCACTTTGTAAATCGCGAAATAATCTTCACGAGTGAGATGAAACTCTTCCATCACCTTACGTATTTCGTTTACCATCGTTGTATTAGATACGGTGCGATTGTCGGTATTGATCGTGATCAACACACCGTCTTTATAGAATTCTTTAATCGGGTGCTGACTTAAGGTGTCGACCGCTTTAGTTTGAATATTGCTACTTGGGCAGCTCTCCAGTGCTACCGAGCGCATTTTGACTACATCGTAAGCCTTTTGATGACCTTTAATATCAATGCCATGGCCAATACGCTCTGCATTAAGCAAAGTCACCGCATCGAATACGTTTTGTCCAATCCCTTGCTCTCCAGCATGAATGGTGATCCGATAACCTTTTTCGATGGCATGATCCACATAGGGAATAAACTCATTGCAAAAACCAGCAAGCTCTGCACCGGCTAAATCGAAAGCGACGACCCCTTTATTCAAATAAGCAGCACCGACATCAATCACATCATGAATATTGCTTTTATCCATGGTTCTTAAAATTGAGAGGATATAGTTCCCCTTAATTCCATATTGAACTTGGGCTCGCTGCATACCTTTCACAGCACTGCCAATGATCTGGTCTAAGCTTAACCCCTGCTGTTGATGTAACTGAGGGCCAAAACGTACTTCAAAATACTTAACATTTTCTTTAGCGGCGTCTTCAAATAGTTCGAACGAGATACGCTCTATCCCCGCTTCCGTTTGCATGACTGACAAAGGAAGATCGAAGCACATCAAGTACTCTTCAAGGTTTTGACAGGTCTCTGGAGCCGTCATTAATGCACTTATTTCATTAATATCCTGACTTGGAATTGTGACATCTTGTAGGTTAGCCAACTCGATCATGGTCTTTGGGCGAACACTACCATCTAAATGGCAATGTAGATCGATTTTTGGCAATGCGTGATAATTCATGAGTCTCTACCTTTATTGAATACCAGTATGAACAGCCGATATAGGCTTAATACTAGAGTAGTGCATATAAAGTTACAGACTTCATAATCAAGAATTTAAGGCTCTTGGTAGACACTCCCAAACCATATCATTGGGATTATATGAAGCTATTTAATGGAAATGAAGAGTAGCACTTTGGATTGACCTTCACAATTTATAGAAGCATCAATAGGTAAATAACTTTAGCAAAAAAGTTATTTACCTAGCCCAGATTAGAAAAAGATAGCCATTATTGGCAGCGATAATAGTAAATTCAATTCAGAAGCTTATGGTATACGAGATAAGCTTCAGCTGTTAATTATCTTAATTGTAGACTTAACCGTTAATCTAAGGCTATCCAAGTTGCTTTAATTTCTGTGTATTTATCAAAGGCATGTAGTGACTTATCACGACCATTACCTGATTGCTTATAACCACCGAAGGGGGCGGTCATATCGCCACCATCGTAATGGTTGATCCACACCATACCACTTCTCAACGCCTTAGCCATTTTATGCGCCTTACTGAGGTTAGCTGTCCACACTCCAGCAGCGAGCCCGTAAATACTATCATTAGCAATGCTGATCGCTTCATCCATACCATCAAAAGTAATAACCGATAATACTGGACCAAAGATCTCCTCTTTAGCTATAACCATCTTATTGTTAACATTTGAAAAAATCGTAGGTTCTATGTACATTCCGCCACTTTCTGCCATGATCTGATCACCACCAATAACCAGCTCTGCGCCTTCAGCAACACCAGCTCTGATATAGCTAAGCACTGTATCCAATTGCTGTTTATCTACCACAGCACCGCAGGTTGTGGCCGGATCGAGTGGATGACCAGGCTGCCAGAACTCCATCTCTTTAATGATGAGTCGCAGCAACTCATCTTTAACCTCAGCTTCCACCAGTAGACGCGATCCTGCGGTGCACACCTCCCCCTGATTAAAAGCAATAGCAGCGGCGGCGGCTTCGGCAGCTTTTTGAAGATCTGGCGCATCATTAAAAACAATATTAGGACTCTTACCACCAGCTTCTAACCAAATACGCTTCATATTCGATTCACCCGCATAGATCATCAACTGTTTGGCGACCTTAGTCGAACCAGTAAATACCAATGTATCAACATCCATATGCAAGGCAAGCGCCTTGCCCACTTTATCACCTAACCCCGGAAGTACATTAAGGACTCCGCTTGGTATACCCGCTTTAATGGCGATTTGCGCCATTCTAATCGCCGTTAACGGTGATTTTTCAGAAGGCTTTAATACCACACTGTTACCCGTGGCTAATGCTGGCCCCAACTTCCAACATGCCATCAAAATAGGAAAATTCCAAGGCACAATAGCGGCAACAACACCAACAGGCTCACGGGTTATCATACCGATTTCATTATGAGCGGTGGGGGCAATTTCATCATATATTTTATCAATCGCTTCACCAGACCAACGAAGTGCACTGGCCGCACCTTTGACATCTACAGTGCATGAATAACGTATCGGCTTGCCCATATCTAAGGTTTCAAGCAGTGCCAGTTCATCACTATTCGCTTCAAGCAGATCAGCAAAACGAAGCATGATTTGTTTACGTTTAACCGGTGGCAGTTCCGACCAAACACCTGAATTGAAAGCTGCCCGCGCACTGCTTACAGCAATATTGGCATCTGCAACATCACAACTGGCAACCCGACATAAGATTCGGCCATCGATTGGGCTAATGCAATCAAATCGCTCACCCGATACTGCTGTTCGGTACTCACCTTCGATAAATGCTTCAGTCCTTATTCGTCCTTCAGTGATGATAGTTTCGGCCAAATGCTGCCATTGCTGACAATTAGTCGGTGTACTCATAAAAAACCCTTAGCAAGTGAATAATGACATGTCATAGCGACACACTCTTCACTTATTGACTCGTGCAATAAGTAACCTTAAACAGACTCCAAGATCCGCTCTACAATAGATCGGATGCCTAATATATTTTACAAAAATATTTTTTTGTAAAATATAAATGTAAAAAATACTTTTTTGTTCGTTATATTTGACATAACATAAAAAATATCAATCGTTCATAATAACAATAATCACACAAACTCAGGATAGATAATATGACTGATATTCAGAGCCATTCCCGTCACAACGCTCCCTCTCTTGAAAACTATTGGATGCCTTTTACCGCCAATAGGCAGTTCAAAGCAAATCCAAGAATGCTCACCGAAGCAAAAGGTATGTATTACAAAGATGCTTCTGGCAATTCAGTGCTTGATGGTACTGCAGGCCTTTGGTGCTGCAATGCTGGTCATGGACGCAAAGAAATTTCCGAAGCCGTTAACCGTCAGCTCCAAAAATTGGATTATGCTCCCTCTTTTCAAATGGGCCACCCGCTCGCCTTCGAACTTGCAGAACGCTTAGCAAATATCGCTCCTAAAGAGTTAAATAAGGTTTTTTTTACTAATTCAGGATCAGAATCTGTCGACAGCGCCCTTAAAATAGCAATCAATTACCACAGAGCAAATGGCGAACCAAGCCGTACTCGGTTTATCGGACGTGAACTGGGTTATCATGGTGTCGGTTTCGGGGGAATATCTGTCGGTGGGATTGGGAATAATCGTAAAACATTCAGCCAGCAACTACTACCAGGTGTCGACCATCTGCCTCACACATTAGATCTGCAAGAAAATGCCTTCTCTCACGGCATACCTAAACACGGGGCAGAAAAAGCCGATGTGCTTGAACAACTCATTGCACTGCATGGTTCTGAAAATATTGCCGCTGTGATTGTGGAACCAATGTCTGGTTCTGCTGGCGTTATTTTACCTCCGGAGGGTTATCTCCAACGTCTACGTGCGATCACCAAAAAACATGGGATCTTACTTATTTTTGATGAAGTGATCACAGGTTTTGGCCGAGTTGGTGATACCTTTGCCAGCCAACGCTGGAACGTAACGCCAGATATGATCACTGCGGCAAAAGCGCTAAACAACGGCGCAGTTCCTATGGGAGCCGTGCTGATTCATGACCAAATATACGATGCTTGCATGCAAGGCCCCGATGGGATTGAGCTCTTTCATGGGTACACCTACTCAGGGCACCCTGTCGCCGCAGCTGCTGCGATCGCTACCTTAGATATTTATGAAAATGAGCAATTGTTTGATCGCAGTAAAGAGTTAGAAAGTTATTTCGAAGAGGCGGTTCATAGCCTTAAAGACCTACCCAATATCATCGATATACGCAATATAGGATTAGTGGCTGGGATTCAATTTTCTCCCAGTGCTGAAGGGATCGGTAAACGAGGATTTAGTATTTTTGCAGACTGCTTTGCCAAAGGAACATTAGTGCGAGCCACGGCAGATATTATCGCTATCTCCCCGCCACTTATTATCAATAAACAAGAGATAGATCAAATAGTCAATACCTTAAGTGATGCTATCAGAGCTACCGAATAAACATCAGTAAATAACATGTATTTTTATTATAGGAACATAGGATATGCAACAGATAAACCACTACATCAATGGCTCTTATACCCATGCCAGCAAACGCGTTAGCCTTGTTTTTGACCCCGCGACTGGCGAACAAAAGGCCAATGTATCTTTAGCCTCTGCGGCTGAAGTCATCGATGCTATCGAACTTGCCAAAAAAGCTCATGTTAGCTGGTCACAAATTTCACCACTCAATCGCTCACGGGTGTTATTTAAGTTTAAGGCATTAGTTGAACAGAATATGGATGAGCTAGCAAAACTCATCACCGGTGAACATGGCAAGGTGCTCGATGACGCTAAAGGTGAGATCATACGAGGCCTTGAAGTGGTCGAGTTTGCCTGTGGTATCCCACACCTCTTAAAAGGTGAACATACTGAGCAAGTTGGCGGCGGCGTGGATGCTTGGTGCGTTAATCAATCCTTAGGCGTGGTCGCAGGTATTGCGCCGTTTAACTTTCCTGTCATGGTGCCTATGTGGATGTTCCCTATTGCGATTGCAGCGGGTAACACATTTATTATGAAGCCTTCAGAAAAAGATCCAAGTTCTGTCATGCGTTTGGCAGAGCTACTGACTGAAGCAGGTCTGCCTGAGGGTGTGTTTAATGTCATCAACGGTGATAAAGAAGCGGTTGATACCTTATTAACTCACAAAGATGTGCAAGCCATAAGCTTTGTCGGCTCAACACCTATTGCAGAGTACATTTATGAAACGGCCTCGAAACATGGCAAACGAGTTCAGGCTTTAGGAGGCGCTAAAAATCACATGCTACTGATGCCCGATGCCGATATCGACCAAGCTGTAAGCGCGTTAATGGGCGCTGCATTTGGCTCCGCAGGTGAGCGCTGCATGGCCATTTCGGTGGTATTAGCCGTCGGTGGCTCTGGCGACCTTCTAGTCGAAAAACTGTTACCGCAAATTCAGTCCTTACGGGTTGGAAATGGCTTGTTTACCGACATGGACATGGGGCCACTTATCTCAGCACAGCATCTTGAAAAAGTCAGGGGGTATATCGAGAAAGGGGTTACCGAAGGTGCGGATTTGCTCATCGATGGTCGCCAATTAAGTGTCGAGGATCACCAGCAAGGGTACTTTCTCGGTGGTTGCTTATTTGATAATGTCACACCAGAGATGACGATCTATAAAGAAGAGATCTTCGGGCCTGTTCTTGCCATTGTCCGTGTTAACGATTATACCGAGGCGCTCAATCTTATTAACGATCATCAGTTTGGTAACGGTACTGCTATTTTTACTCAAAGTGGTGAGGCTGCACGACACTTTTGTCATCATGTTCAGGTGGGGATGGTTGGAGTCAACGTGCCTATTCCAGTGCCGATGGCTTTTCACAGCTTCGGTGGCTGGAAACGTTCACTCTTTGGTCCACTACATATGCACGGGCCAGATGGCGTACGTTTCTACACTAAACGCAAAGCCATTACCGCTCGCTGGCCAAAATCAAATCAAACTAAAGCCGAATTTGTAATGCCGACAATGACATAATCCCAGGTGTGCAGCTTATTCTGCACACTCTCTATAGAATTAACACAACGCTTTATTATCGGGTATTTAGCAGGACAAACATGCGATGAATGGTAAATTCTGGATCTCAGTGGTAACAATATTTGATATCAATGAAATAGATAAACGAGTATGTTAATAATATTGAGTAAAACCATTTTCAATAAAGTATAAATAGAGCTTAACGAAATATGATGTGGCAGCCTCTTATCTTGTATGATAATGCCTATTCTGAGCGTATCTTAATCTTATGTTCCGTCAAAAAGGACACCTGTATGACACCGACAGTGCTGAAAGCCATTTTTATTATTTTTGTCATTTTTATCGTTTATAAAATGATATTTAGTGGTAAAAAAGGGCTCACTATTTTCGAAATGCATTTCAAAGATGGCCGCCTAGCATCCCACAAAGGTAAGCTCCCTGATAAATTTCAAAAAGAGTGTCGTACCATCGCTAAAGCCGAAAAATTGACCGGGACAATAACATGTGAAAAATCGGGAACAGTAAGACTACATGTCTCTTCTAACGTCAATGAACAGGTAACTCAGAGAATTCGTAATGCATTCCCTTTCGAGTATTACGATAAAAAACAGGTGGACAATAGCAGGCAAGCCAGCTGATATACTAATAGCGGAAGAATGGAGCATAAATTAGTTAAAAATCATGCTTGTTCTTCCCATAAAACCTTCCAGCATGTTAATGATCAAAAACTAGAGCTGGGGATTGGTGAAAAGTAGTCCTTGACCAATCTGCTTTTCCATTGAGTTAACCAAACCGTTCCATTATTTACATTTGACGTTAATGAATTTATTGGAGAGGCTGCACGTTTACCATCACTTATTTTAAAAACCTCACCAACATTAGATTGAAAATCATGAGTAAGAGAAGCACCTCCAGAAGTTGATGTTCTGCATACAGCCCACCTTATATCTAACTGTTCACTTGGCCACCTTTTTTGAGCATATATGATAAAATCTGAAAGTTTAATACAGGAAGGAGGTTTGGGTTGTATCATATAAGTATTTGAATTCCATGGTCCTAATTGAAATGCCTGTAAACGTGAATTGGCTTCAAGATCGAGTGTTTCACATAAATAATGTTCTACATACATGCCGCCATATTTCGTTTCAGCTATTTCATTTAAGCTGCCATTTAAGACTTGTTTGGCATACATTTTAGATACCGATTTACCGATTTCACCATACCATTTTATAGATACATTTAAAGGTAAATGCTTATACTCAAAAGGAGATTGACGGCCGTGTCCACCGATAAAAATAGTAATCACTTTAATACCCTTTTTATTTTAAATTCATGTGGTGAAATTTAATTAAACATTACCATTCTCCACTCTGATTGAATACCAAAATTTATATTATTATACAATATGTTACAAACAAAAAAGAAAAATCATTGAACGAATACATCATAGTAGCCGATTAAAACTAAGCGCTAAAATCAGCGATATATTTACTCTCTAAATATTTTTTTGCCACATATCTTCACGACCTTCCTTAATAAGCCGCTCATTATGTTCAACCATAGGATCTGTTGTATTATCCAATACCTCTGTTGATGTATCCTGTTCAACATTCATCTCTATCGTGTCGTAAACAGACGTTGCACAAGCAGAAATACCTAATAGTGCGGTGATCAGTAGTACATGACTCAAATTCATTTTTGTTTACTCTTTTCTTCTTTTAGTAAGTTATCGCTAACCGGATTACTGCGTGCAGCAAATTTCTCCATTGCCCACACCAACACAATGCCACAAACAAATGCCGCTATAGCCCAAGCAATATTAGCCGTTTGCCCGGTAACTTGTTCAAACTGCATGGGTGAGAGATTTTTCTCCAGCAAAGGGACCTGTTCACCCGCTGAATTCATCCGCCAAGTCAGCACTTCTTTCCATGGCCAGATTTTACCTAATGTTCCTAACATTAGCCCAGTCAAAAAGATAAGCGTGGCATCGTGAAACTTACGTAACAAAGCAGAGAGTAAATGACTAAATGTCAATAAACCAAAGATACAACCAGATGCGAAAATCGCTAATACAGTGATATCAAAATTCTTAGCCGCCGCCAATATAGAAGGATACAAGCCCAATAACAACAAAATAAAACTGCCTGATATACCGGGTAACAGCATGGCGCAAATCGCGATACTACCGCCAATAAAAACATTAAGGTACGTCATCTCAAGTGCGATAGGATTCAACATAGTGATCCCCCAAGCAAAAGCTACACCCAGCGTAAATAACAGTAGTCGAACACATGAAAAGCCCTTTACTTGCTTCAACATATGGACCACTGAGATAACAATCAGTCCGAAGAAAAATGACCACACTGGGATTGGATGAGTCGCTAAAAGGTAAGTGATCAGCTTTGATAAAGAAAAAATACTGGTTAATATTCCGCCGAAAACACACATAAGAAAAGAGCCATTGATATACTCAAAAGCCTGCTTAATTCCCTGCTTTCTTATGACTGAAATTAATGTAGGATTAATTCGACGAATGCTCTCCAATAGCGTGTCTAAAATACCAGTAATAAACGCTATCGTCCCCCCTGAGACACCAGGAACCACATCGGCAGCCCCCATCGCCATGCCCTTTAAATAGGTAAACAGGAAATTCAATTTTCATCCTCTAATATAGACAAATATAAAGGGGGTATTATACGGTTTAAAGATAGCCAAAGGAAAATGAAGTTTACTTCATTTTCAACATACTTAATGAATATCCTTAATAAATGGCGTTAAACCGAGAGAAAAAGAGATATTGTTAATTACTTGTTCTTGCTATACCCTAACTCATCCGACCAGACCAATCATATTTAGGCAGCATTGCGATGACAACACATACAAAAACCAAAGTAATGTCACTGTATAACAAGCTCACCCGTTTTCCTTGCGGCAATAAACTCTTTTCAATTATATTGGCGCGTATGGCGCCCTATTTCAGCACCATTAAACCTTTAATCACTGAACTTAGGCCTCATCGCTGCGAGTGTTTAATAAAAAAACGCCCTGCTGTACATAATCATATTAAAACCGTACACGTCATTGCCATATGCAATGGACTCGAAATGGCGATGGGCGTGATGGCCGAAGCTTCGATACCCCATCACTTAAGGTGGATACCAAAAGGCATGAGTCTAGATTATACCGCCAAAGCAAATAGCGATATACGCTGTGTCGCCCAAGTCAACCCTGAGCAATGGGTACCTGGCGATCTCATGGTCCCCGTTACCGCTTATGATACTGATGGAGTGGTTGTGGTTAAAGGCGAAATAAAATTATGGATCTCAGAAAAACCTAAAAAAATATAATATCACCGACTTATTGAAGCTAAGTACCCGCGTGTTTAGTGACCACTTCCAATCGATGATAAAAAAAATTATGATAGCAAAATCACACTAATATTATCAGTTAGATAACATGATTCAGCAAAAGAAGAGTAGATTACACGAACAATTGAGCCTATTACTTATATGCTGTCTAGCTGGTTTTTTAGGAACCTGTGTTTGGCAACAGTTATTACCTCAAACCCTCATATGGATTTATCTGCTGATGAGCTGCATCACCTTTATTGCCTACGCTATAGACAAATCCTCAGCACGTAAAGGTGAATGGCGCACGAGTGAAAACACGCTACAACTACTGTCTTTCATGGGAGGATGGCCAGGGGCATTACTTGCACAAAAATGGTTAAGGCATAAATCCCAAAAACACTCTTTTAGGTTAACCCTTTGGATGATGATACTCGCAAATTGCACAATACTTATCTGGTTAATTTCAACAATCGGTCAATCTTGGTTATTACAGAGCCGTTTAATGTAACGCTAACTATCAACTTACAAATACGTCAGCACTAAGCTGAACAAAGGCCATGCTATATTTGTTAAATAAGCATATTTACCCCCGTTAAGGGATTCGATATCATAGCACTCGACTTTCCCTAAAACGAATATACATAATGAAAATGCTATTAGCCGTTGTCCTTATCGCTGGTGTTATCTTTTATTTTTTCACTTCGATGAACAATCAAAAAGCTGCTAAGGAAAACAGTAAACTAGGTGCTATTTTCTTGGCTGAGAATAAACATAGTGAGGGTGTTATTGAAACACTATCTGGGCTTCAATATAAGGTATTAACTCATGGCGAAGGAACAATACACCCTAAAGCCACTGATACTGTTACCGTTCATTATCATGGAACCCTGATCGACGGCACTGTATTTGATAGCTCTGTTGAACGGGGAGAACCTATTGCTTTCCCGTTAAATCGAGTCATTAAAGGTTGGACAGAAGGAGTACAGTTAATGGTCGTTGGCCAAAAGACACGTTTCTATATTCCAAGTACGTTAGCTTATGGAAGCAGCAGTACAGGTAAAATTGTCGGCGGCTCAGTATTGATTTTTGATGTAGAACTGCTCAGTATCGATTAAGCCTCAAAATAAAAACGCGCCTGCTGTGCGCGTTTTCATGTTCTCCTAAACAAACTATTTATGGGCTATCCAAGCATCTTGCCAAGATGTCCCCACACCCGGTTCATAAGCCCATGCAGCCCCAGCACACCAAGCGGTGTATGGGAAAGGTTTACACTCATAAATACCACCAGCATGACTGACTTTATCACCAGAAATGTAAGCATAACCAACTTGATAAGCCGGAGGGTTATCAGGAATATCGCCACCATGAACCCTAATAGCATGATGAACGGTATCCGTTAAGCCACCTTCATCTGTCACCGTCACACTAAAGCTTAAGACTTTTGCCTCACTCAGATTTGGCAAGGTGACTGTAATGTCAACATTATCTGTACTATCACTGCGCGCACCTACGGGTAAACGCCAAAGATAATTTAATGGCTTACCTTCAGGATCGTTTGATGAAGAAGCATCCAATACAACCACAGAGCCCCCCTCACCTACAACAACACCTGAAATCTTAGCCGTTGGAGCCTGATTGTTAGGATCTGTTGGCCCACTGTCGTCATCAATAACCACTTCAGGAAAAAAGTGCATTAAGCAGTTCAGATAGTCCCCAGGCTTAAATGCGCTGTATCGAGTCTGGTACCCCACCAGCTTACAGGCATAACTTTTACCACCATTAGGATTACCTGGGATATAAGACCAATCCAGCTCCCAATAGATCATCATCGCTCCAGCACCTTTAACATCAAACGGTTTCATGTCTTTACAACCAAGCACTTCACTGTCTTTAACTTCCACTCCTAGATACTGAGCTTGAGCCTGATAGTACTCTATTCGGTTTATCGATTGCTGTTTTTCACTGCCTCCACCGCACTCAATTCCCCCATTAATAACATGGGTAGTCATACCAAATCCGGCAGTTAAGCCGCTTTGAAGGTCGTGTGTATTAGGTTGCCAAGTACCATCTATCACATGCAACATAGACGGTTTAGGCGGCTGAGGATAAGTGAAAAAGAACACCGCACTGGCGAGGTTAAGCCAAGTATCAGCAACCCTTTCAGGATTGTCCAAAAGAAGACTCACATCACCAAACATGGCATAAGAAAAGGGACCGTAGTTGTAATTATAAGAAAGCTGTTTAGCACCACGTCCGAAATAGCTCTTATATTCACCATTGGCAAATTTACCACAGGGCCATACTTCACCCTGCCAACTATCTGGATCACACTCAGTGTTGTACCCCCCTTGCTTAGTTTCATCCCATCCCATCTCTCGAACCCAATACAAACCCTGCCGCCATTGCGGCTCAGGTAACCACTTATCATGGGCTCCTGTTTCTTGCGCGAAATGCGCAAACATGGTTGCCAGTGATTGCCGGCAGATGGCATCAGCATCTCCTTCATCATAGTCACCACATAAAGCTGGAAATTTAGCCGCCGCTCTAAGTAAACCTTGGTAGGTATATTCATCGGCTCTTACGGGAAAGAGAAACTCAAATTGTACCTCACTGACAATCGATTCTAGTCGTTTGACATTAGCAGGATTATTCACATTTCCTGCCGTTACTCTCTCAACAATACGATTATCACGAGTAGCTATTGATGATTTAACCGCTCGCATTAAAGGAAAGTCTGTCAATGCCGTTTCTTTTGCATCTATTTCATCTTGAGTAAAATGAACCGCCTCAACTGCAAGTAAGGAAGATGAAAAACTGGTTAAGCTTGCCACTGTTAACATGGTAAATAAATCATGCTTCATCGCCATGTCCTTAATCTTGTGACTTAACCGTCGTAACACCAAGATCATCCCAAGCAGACGTCACGCCAGGTTCTTCACCTTTAGTCCACCATTTAGCCTGCCAAGTATGAGTATTATGTGTAGTTTTATCACCACCATGATAAGCAATGTCTGGATTCCACGCTGAGCTAGCACTGCTCATCAGTAACCATTGATCTGCTGTCACACTCGGTTCATTAGCGCGAGTCCAATATTTAGCCTTCCAGACTACACATTGATGGCTAACAATATCATCGGTGTTATAGACCTTTGTGGAAACCCAAGCTGGATAATTATCAGCATCGGGATCAATAATGTCACAATCATTAGGTAATGCAGCTTTCACTGTCAATACTGTTTGAGCCGATGCATCCAAACTGCCATCAGAAACCAAGAGGCTTAAGGTGTAAGTACTATCTTCTGCCACATTCGGCGCCGTCACGACTAAAGTATCAGAGCTGTCACCTGTGACTGTTAAGCCTGCTGGTACCGTCCAGTTATAGGTCAAGCTATCACCATCAGGATCGCTGGCATTGGCTTTAATCGTCACTTGTTTAGCTGAATTTACTGATACATTCGCATCAAGTAGCACCTCAGGAGCTCGATTAGCTTGAGGCGCCATATTAATGACAGAAGTTGATGCACTACCAAATAAACCTTCAGGATCTGTTACTGTCAATGAGAACTCATAAACAATATCGGTAACGGTTATCGGTAAAGTGAAACTCACTTGTGCCTTATCCACATTACCTAACACTAAAACAGGACCCGATATTTGTGACCATGCATAAGTCAGCACCTTATTTTCAGGATCGCGAGATAAGCTGCCATTAAGAGTCACATCAACAGGCCCTGTTACTCGCTGCGCCATTCCAGCATTGGCAATTGGCGCCTTATTCACAGGTGGAATTGTGTCATCTCCATGACCTAAACCTTCATGCATGGCATTGAGAATATCACCATTATCAGCATCGATTTCCCAAGCAAATAACCCACCTAACTGATGCCTTGTGACATACTGACCTTTGGCTTTAACAGAGCGAGGATCATCGAAAGTAATTAAATCACCCGTTGATGGTTTAAATACATAAGGCGCCTCAGCAACTTCATCATATTCGTATTGCCATTCACCAGACATATATTCATTCACTATCTGACGATAATCGACAACGCCACCTTCCCAAGTTCCTTTTACTTTTCCTGTTGCTGTTCCCGTAAATGGATTGCCATCTTGATAATCATTAACCCCAGTCCAACCACGGCCATACATGGCCGTACCAATCACTATTTTTTCTGGTGTCACCCCCTGTGCTAACAGTTTGTTTACGGCTATCTCAGTAGTGTATTCAGTCTCTGGTTTCCAGCTTGCGGCATAAAGCGCAGTCTGATGGTTTAAATCAGTATTAGACCATCCTCCGTAGAAGTCATAAGTCATCAGAAAAATATGATCCATGTATTGCTGTGCATCTTGGTAATCGACTATCGCAATTTTATCCGCACCCGCACTAATCGCTGAGGTTAACTGGTAATCCCTTCCGGTTTCAATGCTTAACTCATCAAGCATGGCACGTAACTCTTTCATCAGTAAAACATAGGTTTCACCGTCTGTTTCAGGATCGCCTAAGTCAGGATTCGCCCCTTTGCCACCAGGAAATTCCCAATCGATATCAACCCCATCAAAAAACTTCCAAGTCTGTAAAAACTCTTTCACTGAAGCGACAAAACGATCACGCTTAATTTTATCGCCCAAAAAGTAAAAAGGATCAGATAAGGTCCAGCCGCCAACAGAAGGAAGAATAATAAGATCAGGTTGTGCCTGTTTAAGGGCCATTAACTGGCCAAAATTGCCCTTATAAGGGTCTGAATATTCGCTGACACCTAACTGAGGCATTTGCAGCGCAGCCCACGGATCGTGAATCGCCACCTTAAAATCTTCACGGCCACTACAAGCACGCTGCAGCGATTGAAAACTCCCTTCTATTTCTTTCAAACTGTCATTGATGCCATCACCGCCACAAATAGGCGTGAAACCATAAAGAATATGAGTGAGATTCTTGGTCGGAACCTTATCTAACGGGAATTGGCGGCCATACACCCCCCACTCAACAAAGTAGCTGCCAACCACCTTGCCAGATTGATTAGTATAAGGTTGATTGTTTTCACCAAACTGAGTATCGAGCGGCAATAGATGACTACCATCGGTGTCAGCAACAATAATGGATTTCTCGTCACTTAACGTACAGCCGTCAACATCACATAACGCCACCTGCATTTGATAACGCCCACCTTGGCGCACATTAAAATTAGCGACCCCAGAAGCCGTTGATGCTCCAGACCACACCTCAACCCCATCAAGTAACACTTTAGCTCTATCACCGAGTGAGCCACTCCACAAACTCCAACTAACAGAGACCTCGGCGGCATCCTTAACCGTCACAAGTTGGTTATATGCAGAAGCAGATTGATTGACTTCTATAATCGAAAATTTTGTTTCACCCCAGCCGATAGTCGGTTTTCCAGGGGCGGCATACACTGATGTTGAAATCCCCCCTACAACGACTAACCCAGCCATGAATAGTTTTGTATTAACCATTGGATGTCCTTATTCTGTTATTTTTATACATTCATCAAAATAAGACAAACAAAGCACCAACAGGAGTAAAGCCTATCTTGAATACCACGAGTACCTGATCCATTGACCTTATCAGTAATCTGAATCATCGAGCACTACATGAAGAAACGCCCTGTAATATCCCCACGTTCATAGATACCACCATGATTTTGAGAGCTCTCCCTCTCAAACCATCTCTTTAATTTGGAGGCTTTGCGTGCCAACTTTTATGTTGGTCTGCCTTTATATAGATACATGTTAGCGATAGGATGACAACGCTGTCAGCCATTATTAGCATAGGTAATATTTGATAAAATATGCAATGTCACATGCTTACTTTTATGTAAATTGATGATTTATTAGCATGCTAAACAGCCTTTAAAAAGCCGCAGAGATACCTATTAGACCAACAAAAATTAATCTAAATGAATAAAATTTAATTGGTAAATTAAGTGGTCATTCTTAAAAATACCTCTCGATAATTAGATCATGCCTGTCAGCACAGGTATTCACTTTAATGAGACTTTAGATGTTATTAAAAAAGAAGCGATACTTAGCCCCTCTGACTTGCTTTATCTTGTTATTATCACAAGCTCCAAGTTTTGCAGGCGACACTCTAGATTGGGCTAGCCAAGAGGGAGTCAGCCGGCTCAGCGCTGCCAAGATAAAACAAGATTTTTTCCATTTAGCCCCTCAATTTGAAGGACAATCAAATAAGACCTTCTGCGGTGTGGCTTCTATGGTCATTATTGCTAATACCCTGCGATCTTCCCCGGAAAATACCGACATTCCTTTAGATAACAGTCGCCTCACTCAAGCTGAAGGCGCTTATTTCCCCAAAGGCGTCAGTCCCCTATTTCATCGCTACAGCCAAGAGTCGATACTCAAAGAGAGCAACAAAACACGGGCACAGATATTAGGTGAGCCTAAAATTAAAGGCGGAAAACACGATTACGGTATGCAGCTATCTGAGATCACGGCGCTGGCCGAATCTTTAGCCCTAAAGGTTCAATCCACCAATGTCATGCCAAAGCAACTCGACGATGCTAATTATGTCCTATCAACCAAGGAACAACTCAAACGTGCCCTTGAGCAACCCGATAGCTATGTGATCGCTAATTATTCTAGAAAGACCTTAAATCAACAGGGTAGTGGGCACTTTTCACCTTTAGCCGCCTATGATGAAACATCCGATTCATTTCTTATTATGGACGTATCTAACACCTATCAAACATGGGTATGGGTCAGCACACACGATCTATTGCAAGCAATGGCAACTCAAGATCAAAATAAAACCCGTGGTTTTGTGATTATCACAGAAGCTTAACCTTACTCTGCCCACTATTTTCGTGTTAACAATCATTCGAAAATAGTGGCAAAATGTCGCTAATTGCAACCATTATTCGCGAAAAAAGCTTAAGTAGCTGACATATACGCTAAATCTACATGAAAAAAATCACGCTTGCGTCACTTCCCTAGTCTAATGTTAGCTGCGATAATCATAGGCAATGCTAACCCCTGCTGATCAACATCCCATATCCACACGTTCAGCCATCACTGGAGCTAATATGATACCTACCATTGCCTCACGCCTCGATGCTGTGCGTCACGACATGGCCCAAGATAACCTCGATGCGTTTATTATCCCACGGGCCGATGAGTATTTAGGTGAATATGTACCAGAACGTAATGAACGCTTGCAATGGATAAGCCATTTCACAGGCTCAGCAGGAATGGTTATCGTATTAAAAAATAGCGCAGCAATTTTTGTCGATGGCCGTTACACCTTGCAAGTCCGACAACAGGTAGATAGTGAACTTTTTCAATATTTAAGCCTAACTGATACTCCACAAATTCAGTGGTTAGTCGATACTTTATCGGCTGATGCCCGTATCGGCTATGATCCACGCTTACATCCATTAAGTTGGCAAAAAAAAGCAAATACTGAATTCACTAAAGCCTCAATGCAACTTATTGCTATTAAAGATAATCCTATCGACAACCATTGGCAAAACAGACCCGCGGCTTCAGCGGCGCCGGCAATCTTATTTGATCACCACAGCGCCGGAAAAACCAGTCAACAAAAACGCCTTGAGATCGGTAACATAGTTAACCACTCTGGCGCTGATATGGCCCTTATCACCTCGCTTGATTCATTTTGCTGGTTGCTCAATATTCGTGGCAGCGATGTGCCTCGCTTACCTGTTATCTTAGGCTCAGCACTACTCCACGCCAACGGTGATATGCTCGTTTTTACTCAATTAGATAAACTGCCGACAGGAATTAATACCCATGTCGGTACTGGAGTCAGCTTTAAAGCTGAAACTGAGCTAGAACCAACCTTAAAGTCGCTTTCGGGCAGTAAACTACTGGCAGATCCACACTCAGCCAACGCATGGTCACAACTGACCGCAGAACAAGCTGGTGCCAACTTAATTGCAGGCTCTGATCCCGTCTCTCTCATCAAGGCGCAGAAGAACCCCAGCGAACTTGCCGGCATAAAAGCCTGTCATATCCGTGATGGTGTTGCCGTCACTCGCTTTCTGGCCTGGCTAGACACTGAAGTCGCAGCCGACAACTTCTTTGATGAAGGTCAACTTGCCGATAAGCTAGAAACCTTTCGTTTAAGCGACTCACAATACCTAGAGCCAAGTTTCGATACCATCTCTGCGGTAGGTGCCAACGCAGCCATGTGTCATTACAACCACAACAATGGCACGCCAGCATTAATGACCAATAACAGCCTCTATCTTGTAGACTCTGGGGCTCAATACCTCGATGGCACCACAGATGTTACTCGTACCATCGCTATCGGTCAGGTCAGCGATGAACAAAGAAAGATGGTGACCTTAGTCCTAAAAGGACACATTGCCTTAGATCAAGCACGCTTTCCTCGCGGAACCACAGGGCAACAACTCGATGGGTTTGCGCGCCAATACCTTTGGCAACACGGTTTTGATTATGATCATGGCACGGGCCATGGTGTCGGTCACTGCTTAAACGTCCATGAAGGGCCACAACGGATCGGAAAAAACAGTAATGATGTCCCGCTGCTTCCCGGAATGGTGCTCTCCAATGAACCAGGTTACTACCGAGCCAATGAATTCGGTATCCGTCTAGAAAACCTTGTGTACGTTCGCCCCTGTGAAGCATTAGCAGGGATTGAGCGAGAGATGTTTGAGTTTAGCGCCCTCACCATGATCCCTATGGACTCTCGTCTTATCGACAAAAGCCTGCTCACAGAGACTGAAATAAATTGGTTTAACGATTATCACCAACTTGTTTTAACAACCTTATCTCCATTCATGCAGGGCGATGAACTTACTTGGTTAACACATGCGACTAAAGCTATCTAAAGCACCAATCAAACAGCGATTTTGCCAAGATCGCTCGCAAGCCCAAAAGTAACTCTTAATTGAGCTTTGAGTGTGGACTTGCTATACTCCGCCACCGCCATTTTGATGGCTTTTACTCGCGAAACCGGCGCCAATGATGGTCAGTCGGGAATTGGTTTAATACAGGAAACCCAAGATGAGATTCGAATCTTTTAGTTTTGCTCCCGAGATTTTACGCGCTATCTCTGAATGTGGTTATCAGAAAATGACGCCAGTTCAGCAAGAAGCGATCCCCGCTATTCGTCGCGGCCAAGATGTACTGGCCAGTGCCCAAACTGGCACAGGTAAAACAGCCGCATTTGCTTTGCCTATTTTACAAAGAATGATAGACAAACCAAGTGAGACTCAGCGTTCTAACACGCGGGCGCTGATATTGACACCAACCCGTGAACTAGCCAGTCAAATTGCTGATAATATCAATGATTACAGCAAGCATATGCAAATATCAGTCATCACCCTCTATGGCGGGGTAAAACTTGAAACTCAAGCGCAAAAAATTAAACGTGGCGCGGACATTATCGTCGCAACACCAGGTCGCCTACTCGAACATATTCAAGCCTGTAACTTAACCCTTTCAAATGTTGACTTTATCGTATTAGATGAAGCGGATCGCATGCTCGATATGGGCTTTATTGCCGATATCCAAAAAGTATTACAAGCAGCAAATAAGAGCAGCCAAAAAATGCTGTTTTCAGCCACCTTCTCTGCATCGGTAAAAAAACTGGCCAATGATATTTTAGTCAAACCTAAACTCATCAGCGTCGATAAGCAAAACACCACCGCAGATACCGTCAGCCAAGTGGTTTATCCTGTCGAGCAACGTCGTAAACGCGAGCTTGTCTCTGAGTTGATCGGCAAGAAAAACTGGCAGCAGGTATTAGTGTTTACCGCCACTCGCGACGCTGCTGACAAACTGGTTAAAGAATTAAACTTAGATGGCATTACTTCATCGGTCGTTCACGGTGAAAAAGCCCAAGGCAACCGTCGCCGTGCACTGCGCGAGTTTAAAGAGGGCAAGGTACGTGTATTAGTCGCGACAGAAGTCGCTGCACGTGGTTTGGATATCCAAGATTTAGCCTATGTGGTCAACTATGATCTGCCTTTCTTAGCTGAAGATTATGTTCACCGTATCGGTCGTACTGGCCGCGCAGGTAAGTCCGGTGTCGCTATTTCTTTAGTTAGCCGTGAAGAAGAACGTACCTTAGCCGATATCGAAAAGCTTATTGGTAAAAAACTGCCCCGTATCACCATCCCAGGATATGAAGTCGGTAGCCGTGAATTATTGATAAAACAACTGCAAACACGCCGCAGTTTTGCCAAAAAACAGCATCGTCAAGACAACGTATCTGAGCAAGTCATTGCTGAGCGTAATATGCAAGGTCGTCGCGTAAAAGTGAAAAACTCATCTAACGCTAAGATAAAAAAATCAAAGTAAATGCGTTAGTCGTCGCCGTAGTACAACACTGAATGTAGTACAACACTGAATAGAGAGCCCATGACTGAGCAAACTTATAATCAAGCCCTTTTACAACTCGTGCAAGCAGGGCTTGCGGCACTTGAGCAAAGAGCCGCCAATGGTAATGCGATTAACACTGCCACCGCTGAAAGCCACTTTTTGTGCAGCTGGATGGTGCAAGCATTAAAAGAGCGCCGTTTTGCAAAGCTTATTGCCAATGATCTAACTCAGTGGATCAGCGATGCCAGAAGCATGGGCGCAGGGGCTCAACTGCCCTCGCTATTTAATCGTATTAATGATCAGTACAGTGCAGCTCAAGCCTGTGTGCACTTAGGCGATGCCTTACAGGCACTACTGACTCATCTTGAACAAAATGACTGGCTTATCATTCTCGACGCCAACGTCGACACTAAGCTTAAATTAGCCAGTGATGGTCGCCATAGCCTGATCATTTCGGCTGATCAATATCAAACTCGCATAAAAGAGCAAAATATCGTTAAACCCATCACCCTGTATGTACGCGCCAATGAACAGTTATTGGCACAAACAGCGGCGACATTCGGTTTATTAATCAGTCAAGGCGATAAAAAATCCAGCTTGATTAAACACCATAAAGCGTATCGGATCTTCCCTAATAATGAGCAACCCGCTTTAGCTATCCTTACAAAAGCTTATAAACATTACATATCATCAAAATGAGGTTTAACAATGATTAAAAAAAAATTTTCAGTCGCTACAATAGCTGCTATCTTACACACTTCAAATGTTATTGCTGGTGTTTTTACCGTTGAGGGTGCAATTGTTGATGAAGTTTTACAGCGTGGTGATGGCGCCTATTTTATAACTTTAAACAAAGATATTACTGGTAGCGACTGTACCTATAAGAATATCATTATAGTAGAGGGTGATCACAGTCATCTAAATAATGTAATATCACTTTCAACCACTGCTCTGGTTGCAGCTAAAACTGTTAAGGTAAGAGTCAGCGGGTGCATTGATGGATACAATATTTATTCAAAAGATACTTACGGTCTATTTCGTATTGATAGATAGTTGTTGTAAATAAAATATATACGGGTAGCCGGAAGTCTCTAATCTCCCCCCCTGCATGCGGCTCCGCACGACTAAATGGTCTATTTTTTTCCATATAAAATAAGACATTTCTTCCTTTCCTTGAAAGTCAGACAACATCATAGCCAGCAATTGTTAATCAGGGATTTAGACTGAAGTTGTTGAGCCCATTTAGTCAATGCGACTTTATTACAGAGTATACAACCTAAGTGGATAGCTTTGCTTCAACGCTCACCTTCGATGTAAGTGATTTCAGCAAATAATTTATGAGTGTCTAAGCAAACGAAAAGTATTTTATGTTTAGTTATACTAGCCTCTGGTTTGTTAAATCAACCCACATTCGGAGGCATTGTGTCTATGGAAACTTGCATAGTTTTGTCTGATTCCAGTTGAAAGGAACTCTCTAATAGACACTTCAAGTTACACATTAAAGTCATATATTGCTCCTTTCCTTTGTAAGGCCGTGGTAGATTTATTAGGAATTAATAAAAATTTAAAATTAGGAATGTTAATGAAAATATTTAGAAATATCTTGGTAAAGTTTATACTTATAATAGCTTATCTGTCAGCTGTGGCGCAGGCAGAATCTGTAATTAATAAAGAACATCAGGCCGTTGTTGAAACAGCTTATAATTATTTTAATGGGCTTGCGAATGCAAACCAAGAATTAATTGCCAAAGCTTTGGATATGGATTTTGGTCACGCTAAAATAGTAAGTTTAGATGAAGAAACAGGCAAAGAAACTATCAAAATTTATACATTTAAGGAATTTGCCACATTTTTTAAAAAGCCTAATGATACATGGACTGCGAAAATCCTTTCTGTTGACATTGTAGGTGATACCATGGCAATGGTAAAAATGGATTTTGATACCCCAAAAAATAACTATATAGATTACCTTGTTATGTATAAAAGGGAGCAGGGTTGGCGGATTATTAGTAAAACATTTTCTGCAACGAAAAAATAATATCTAAAAAACGTAGCAAAATACCAGCGAAAAAGCGTACTGAAGTTTAAGCTTTTTTTTAGTAATATGTAGTGCATGCATTGAAAGCTGCTGATAAAAAATTATGTTTGAAAGTTCATGTTTTTTGGTGTTGATTTTGCTGCGTTTACTTTACTAACCAGCTGCATTGTATTAATAGTTTATGCTGTATCAAATATAAGAAAATCATAGCCAGCCATTGTTAATCAATAACATACCGACATCCCCGCGAGCCTTCAACGTTCTGCAAATATCAACTCATGAAAGGAAGGAGTGTTGCGAAAATCATAGCCAGCCATTGTTAATCAATGTACTTTTGCGGTCTATGTACTTTTTGTTGGTAACAATCAAATATCTATCTATCGACGTGATGATGTGTAGATAATGTCCGAGCTTTGTTAGTGTCATCATCTAAAACAATGAGTTATGCTAGGAAGTGGAATGTTATCGAGACGCACAGATAACAATGTTATTGCTGTAGCTAATTAATAAGCTGTTATGTTCTTTGGGTTAGGTGTTCTTAAATGGATTTGGAAAAAGTTAATAAATTTAGCTGGGTTTTAACTCAATTAACAATGGCTGTCTATGGATTTTGTCTCCCTCTAGCCTACGCCTCATATGATATTCTTGTTCATTAACACGCTCTCTTTAATCCTTAATAGGGCTAGCGGCTCGACCACCAAGGATGGTGGAAATTCAAATATTGCAGGAGCAACATATCACTCCTTTAGACAAATTCTTCACGGATAAGCCCTTGCCATTCGCTAATAGTTAATAACGTTTAATAACTGTATGTTATTGAACGGTGACCTTCCTACAGAGCTTATGTATAATAGAAAGTCACCCCATGAGTTCATGCTCATGCTGGGCGTACACAAGAAATTAAACAAGGACAAAAAACAGTTGGCTTATACTCCTTCGTCGCTTATTTTAGCCAACATATTTTTTGCCTGTTAATTGGGCGTTAGCAGTGTAAGGATATTTATGTGGAATTGGTTATTTAGTAGAAATAAAAAAGCTTCTGATTTAGAAGTTAAAATGAACGAGTTGAAAATTGGATTCTTAACAATAATCCTATGTAACCTTGAGATTTCTAAAAAATCTGATTGCACATCCATTATTGAAAAAGTTGAGAAAATCAAATCTGATCTAGAGTGCTCTTCAGTTATAGACTTAACTGAAGTTATTAACTTATTTAAGCCACCTTCGGTGTTAAAAAATATTGCTGTTGAAAATAATTGGGAAGATCAATATTTACATATAGAAAAGCGATATGAAGAGTTCAATCGTCAATAGAACTAACTAGTGGCTAAGTTAGAGTGTAATATTGCTAATCGAGTAATCGGAGGTATCTAACCTCCAGCCCCCACACCACACTGCACGCGGCTCCGCACACGACTAAATGGATTTAGGAGGTAGAGCGAAGCAGGATGCCAGAGCCGAGGTAAATAGGTATAGTTAATTTGGCCACCTAAATAGAGGTGTTATCAATCACTGACCATCATCATATTAGCCCATGTTTTATGATGGATGGCTTGATGATTGTTAGGTTATTGCGTTGTGAAACATAACGGGGTAAGCCACTTTTGTTGCGTTTACCCTAATATTTGGCGCGTTGAATTGTGCTTGTGACTCAATAAGCTGTAACTCATACGCCCCTTGCTTAAAGGTTTCTTTCATCACAGAATCAACGGCAGCGTTCGTTCGCTCAAATGCATCGACAGCTGAATATCCCGCCATTAAATTGGCCAACATCACAGCGCTGATTAAATCACCGGCTCCGACTGGCTGACGCTTTTCATCAAAGTCATATAAAGGACGTGAAATGTGATAACTGCCTTCTTTGGTGGTTAATAGCATTTCAAAACAGCCTTTTTGAATGCCTGCACGGCTTAAATGTTTCACCAATACCATCTTTACGCCTTTTTCAAGCAGTTGCTCATTCGCTGCAATAACTTGCTCTAACGTGTTAATGGTCATGCCCGATAAACTTTCTAGCTCAAGTAAATTTGGCGCTATGATGTCTGCTGATGCTAATGCCGATTCTTTAAAAAACACTTCCACTTCGGGTGCGACTATACAGCCTTTTTCAGGGTGTCCCATCACAGGATCGCAAAAGTAAATCGCATTGGGGTTATCTTGTTTTATTTTTTTAACCGCCGTCATAATTTCTTGGCCTTGCGCGGCGGATCCTAAGTAACCACTTAAGATCGCATCACACATTTTTGTGGCTTCAATGGCTGACAGGCCATCAAGCAATTCTGAAATATGGCCCGCAGGCATGGCGATGCCTTTCCAACCTTGTTGATATTGCGTGTGATTTGAAAACTGCACCGTGTTAATTGGCCACACTTCTATTCCCATTCTTCGCATTGGAAAGACCGCTGCACTGTTGCCTGCACAACCAAACACTACATGAGATTGAATGGAAAGAACACGTTTCATAACATCACCATAATTAAAAGACAGAGTAAGGTTTATGTGTCCTAAATTAAACGATAACCCTTGAAAAACCAAGGGTTAATCTTATTTAAGAAAATAAAAAATAGCCAAATGCTCCTATCTTAAAAAATAAAATCATAGCCAGCCATTGTTAATCAATAACATATCTATATTCTAGCGAACGCTCTATGTTTTGTAACTATCAACTCATGAAAGGAAGGAGTGTTAAGCTCATATAACTGAGTCGTCTAACAAAGAGAGTAAACTGCCATCCATCTCTTAGTGAACATAGAACCCGCTTTCTTAGACTCTTGCTTCAAGCTTTGCATTACTCAGCGCTTGCAGGATCCCTTTAGCATACGCCTCATATGATATTCTTGTTCATTAACACACACAAAAGATGATGCACTCAACCAATGGATAACCCAATTAAAAGCGCGAATAGGCTTTAATAAGACCGCAGTAGCGACAGCACATAAACTGGCAAGGTTGATGTGGATATTATTGAAAAAACAAACACGTTATCAAGCACAAATCGGCCAAACGGCAGAGATAATATTGTGTGTCCGATAATGTTAACGGTATCGACTATCAAGCAAAGCTCGTTCAAGACAAGGGCCTGTACTGAGCCCGAGTGGCTGTTGTGAGCGCTTGATAGTCACCTTTTAGGTAAGTGTTAAATTGATGAGAAAAGACTCAGTTCATCCTACATAAACCCGTTAGAGACAAGGGTTAATAACCCGACTGGCTGTTCAAATACTTTTAGGTGTGTAGGTACGGAATTCATCAGGGGCGCATTTTCTCTAAAAAGAGAACGTGTTAAGCCCGCCTCTTACTGTAACAAGAAGGTCAGCACTATCGCTTAAAGCGAAAAGAGTCAGTCAATAAACACGTAACGAGAGGTAATAGTTAACAAAGAAACTAAGGTCAAAAAATACCTTGGTTAGATGAGTATTACCTTGACTAACCGGGAGCGTCCATATATGTCTATGGATTTATTTATGATGGCTGTCTATGGATTTATTTTCCTTGACTAACCGGGAGCGTCCATATATGTCTATGGATTTATTTATGATGGCTGTCTATGGATTTATTTTCTATGGATTTTATTTGTCTATGGATTTTACGTCAAAGGAATTAAGGTCTATCATACACTTCCACTAAAAGGGAGTATAAGATCACAAAGTAGAATCACGGTCAAATATATTCAGTATCGTTCAAAAAACGTTCGCGATCTTGCCCTGGTTACTGCACGGTTGTCTCCATCAATAGTCACGGGTCGCTTGCCTTGCTGAGTTAAGTTGGTAAGATATTGTTCAGCAAAAAATAACACCGCGTGGTTTATTTAAGTGTTAGCCTTCAAAGGAGATTATATGATATCAGCACTTTTAGTAGTGGATGCACAAAATGGAGTTTTTGGCTCAAGTAACCCTCCGTATTTATCCGAAAATGTTATTGAAAATATGAGTAAACTTATTAGTTATGCGAACTCTCGTAAACATAAAACGGTGTTCATACAACATGAAATTCCGGGAGTACTTGAGCCTGAGAGTGATGCTTGGAAAATTGTTGCTGGTCTGAATAGTATGGGTTCTGCTGTCAAAATCAGGAAAAAGTCTCCAGACTCATTTAATGGTACAGACCTAAGTGCTTATTTAGATGAAGAAGGCATTGAGCATGTAATTATTTGTGGTTACTCAACGGACTTCTGCATTGATCGAACAGCGTTTAGCGCAGCTAGTCGAGGTTATCAAGTTACCTTGATAGGTGATGCCCATACAACTCACAGCAAACCTCATTTGGATGCATTATCAATCATTGACCACCATCACTTTACTTTGTCAAAGCATCCAAAAATTTCACTCGTCTCCACGCAAGAGTTCACAGCGGACTAAAAATAAAGATAGCACGCGCGCAGCCGCGACCTTATCCAAAGTGTTGAATAAGGGCAAAAAAGTTGGCTTTGGTTTCGTTGTCACTAATTTTAACCAACAATTTTTTGCCCGTTAATTGGACGTAAATCATTAATGGAGTAACTCATTGAGCGAATGGGATAATATAGCAGAGGAAGTTGACTTCAATCTTGAAATTTCTATTGAGGATTTTGTTACTACGGGATCTAAAAGAAATAAAGTCCTTGATTTTGGCTGCGGGTATGGTCGCATTACAAACCAACTTAATCAGCTAGGCTACAGCCATTTAATCGGGGTAGACTCTTCGATGGAAATGATAAAAAGAGGCTTAAATGAATATCCGTATCTAGATTTACGTCCCATTTCAGATAGCATATTACCGTTTCCTGACCATGAGTTTGATTCGATAATTACGTGTGCAGTATTCACGTGTATTCCTAGCCAGTATGCTCGCAAGAAACTATTAAAAGAACTTCGTCGAGTTCTACAACCTAATGGTGTTCTTTATTTAGCTGAGTTTTGTTCTGACAAAAGTCTTAGGTTTACTTCAGGTGCAGGTGTTCCAATGTGGCATAGTCAGCAAAGTGAACTTGAAGGTATGCTCGATGGGTTCAATATAGAGTTATCTAAGGCAGTTGAAAGTTCAACAATGTCGGGGATTCTAAGTAACGCAAGTCACATAATAGCGCGTAAAATCATATAACATAAAGATACGCCACTCGAAGCTGCTACCTTATCCCAAGTGTTGAACAAGCCCGAGCTAGTGAGAAATTGTACCTTAATAGCAAATAACAGAACGTATGTGACTCGATGAGGGAAGTAAAATAACGCTTCAAATCATCGATTGAAAGGCTGTCAGAACAGCCGTCAAATAAAGTTGACGGCGTACTGCACGGCTATATGCATCGATAGTCGCGGGTCGCTTGCCTTGTAATGTTAAGTTGGTAAGGTATTGTTAATAAAGAGAATGAAAGTGTTGTTCGGGTATGCTTCCTCCCTGTTATATGAAATAATACTCTTAAGATACGACCAAGCTGAGCCGCCTTTAGAAAGTACTTAGGGTGAGCAAGCAAAGAGACTTTTTATCTTTTCTGCCGCTGAGCGACTTCGTTCAACAAGTTGCACAAAACATTAACTAGCTTCTTATCTGTCACTATTTTAGTTAAGGATTATTAAAAATAATGGATAACATTAAGTGGTATAAAAGTCCTGAGATGATAGTAGGTTTATCTGCTCTTTTGATAGGGGTTGTCACTGCTGTCACTTCAATTTATTCGGCATATGTTGATCGTGAATATGCAAGAGCATCTGTTTGGCCAAGGTTGGAAATATTCAGAAGTTTTAACGGAAATTCATTTAGTTACGGGATTACGAACAATGGTACGGGTCCGGCTCTAATAAAATATGCAAAGATTCAATATGGCGGAAACCCCATCAAAATGTGGAAAGAAATCGAGCCTTTCAAAAGTATTATACAATCACATATTAGTAATCGTACATTATCACCTCAAAACAGCATTACTCCAGTTTATTACAAAGGAGAGAATACAAAAGCGCTTGTGATAGCCGATGGTTCAATAAGTATAGAGCTTTGTTATTGCTCTATTTATGAAGAATGTTGGGTTATTGATAAAACAAATCACCCCAAAAAAATTGAAGCCTGTATGATCGATGATGAAAAAAGATTTGAGCAGTAAAAAGCCAGTTAACAAGTCACTCAAAAGGATAAATAACAGTTGGTTTTGGCTTCGTCATCACTTATTTTAACCAACTATTTTAACTATGAGTGGCATGTGTAATGGTCTAATGAAACTGTAGAGACTTACAGCTTAAAATAAGCAAAATCTTAAAGCTGTTTATCATGAGCAGAAAAACTTGACCATTACGCATTGGGGTTATCTTGTTTTATTTTTTTAACCGCCGTCATAATTTCTTGGCCTTGCGCGGCGGATCCTAAGTAACCACTTAAGATCGCATCACACATTGTTGTGGCTTCAATGGCTGACAGGCCATCAAGCAATTCTGAAATATGGCCTGCAGGCATGGCGATGCCTTTCCAGCCTTGTTGATATTGCGTGTGATTTGAAAACTGCACCGTGTTAATTGGCCACACTTCTATTCCCATTCTTCGCATTGGAAAGACCGCTGCACTATTGCCTGCACAACCAAACACTACATGAGATTGAATGGAAAGAACACGTTTCATAACATCACCATAATTAAAAGACAGAGTAAGGTTTATGTGTCCTAAATTAAACGATAACCCTTGAAAAACCAAGGGTTAATCTTATTTAAGAAAATAAAGAAATAGCCAAATGCTCCTATCTTAACAAGATACTTAAAATATGTTACCCACTATCTGCGACACCGACACTCACTAATTTAAAGCAAGGGTATCTCTTTGATTTGGCTGAGTTGCTAACGCTATCATTTGTACTACCATTTCTCAGCAACGTTTCTAGTTTCATAAGAAAAAACATCAAGATAAAAAGATAATACTATCCACCAGTCGGCAAGCTAATAGCAGAAAAGCTTTTCTCTGCTAAGTGAGTACCCAATTTTAACTGAATTAACTAACAGCGAGGAAAGTACTATGTTATTTCAATATCGATGCGTTTTTTCGTTACATCAAGTCATGATTAAGTTAACCCTTATGCTTACAACTCTAAGAGGAAAAATCTGGTTACTTTTCCAAAGGGCTAAGTTAGTTCTCCAACATCTAACTATTCTCCTCTTATTAGGTATTCCTATCCTTGGCTATGCAGCATCTCCTATCGGTGTGCCATTTAGAGTCAATACCAATACAGCTGGCCACCCAGGTGACCCTGTTATCAGTAACTTGACTAACGGCGGCTTTGTGATTGTTTGGTCGGAAGGTGATCCAAATGGGGATGCCATTTATGCCCAGCGATATCACGCTAACGGTACCCCTGATGGTGATGAGTTTCAGGTCAATAGTGACGCTACCCATGGTGCATATTTTCCGTCTGTCAGTAGCCTGAGTGATGGGGGCTTTGTGATTGTTTGGGATAATGGTGGTCTAGATCCTTATACTCATGTTCAACGCTACCAAGCTGATGGATCCCCTAATGGCGCAATGTTTCTCGTCAATACTAATACCACAGCTCCACAATACGGTTCGACAGTAAGCAACCTGAGTGATGGGGGCTTTGTGATTGCTTGGGGGGAGAGTAGTAATATTTATGCACAGCGCTACCAAGTCGATGGTTCCCCTACTGGAGCAATATTTCAGGTCAATACCAATACCATGGGTTACCAACATGGTCAGAATATCAGCGGTTTGATTAATGGTAGCTTTGTGATTGCTTGGGACTCTTCTATAAATAACAAGGGGATTTATGCTCAGCGCTATCAAGCTAATGGAACTCCTGATGGAGCAGAGTTTCAAGTCAACACTGACACTACAAGTGTTGTATTCAGTTCAAGTATCAGCAAGCTGACTAACGGTGGTTTTATTATTACTTGGTTAAACTCTAATCCAGATGTTGATAGTCGAAGCATTCATGCCCAACGCTACCAAGCTGACGGCTCCCCTGATGGTGCAGAATTTTTGGTCCATACTGATGCTACAGCGGTCATATATATGCCAACGATTAGTAGCTTTTCTAACGGGGGCACGGCTATTGCTTGGATGAGTCGTGACCGAAATGATGATGACTGGGAGTATGACATTTATGCCCAGAGCTATCACCCTGACGGTTCTCCCAATGGTGTAGCCTTTCTGGTCAATAGTGACACCACAGGTAGTCAAGGTAATCAGGGCATCACAGGTCTATCTAACGGTGACTTTGTTATTATCTGGGAAAGTATGGTTCAAGATGGTGATAGTTATGACTCTGATATTTACGCCCAGCGCTACCGGAGCGATGAGTCGGTCAGTATGACCCTCGCACCTTTGCCACAAACCTTGTATGAGGGGGAGCAAGTTAGCTTAGATGTAATCGTCAGCGGTCATGAGCTCTATGGTATTGATGGCATGTTAACCGCAAATGAAGCGGGTATGATTAGATTCACAGATAGCCAATATGGGGATTTTTTTGCTGAAGATAAGCGTATCGGCCTACCCAGTACAGTGACTGACACTCAATGGCAAGGGGCACTCACGCTAATGGAACCCGCTCCCGCAGTCACAGGCTCTGGCACCTTCGCCACTGTCAGCTATGTCGCAGAGCAGGTTGGCACCATAGACCTTACACTCACGGCACAATTTTCCGGTCAACAAGGCCAGCTATTGTTAAATAGCTCTACTGACTACAGCATTACGGTGAAAAAAGCGCTGAATATAAGCGGCAATGTGGCAAGTTTGGGTATCGATGGCAACTATGACAATGTGCGTATATTGATAAATGGTCAAGTACGTGAGGTTGAGGCCGATGGCAGCTTTCATCTTAAAACTCGGCCCGGTGAAGTAACCATTAGAGTCGAAGTCCAAGGCTTTCTAACTGGCGAGAAACAACTGCAATTAGACGCCGATCATCAAGACACCGACCTTGGCATGGTGACCCTGCTCGGCGGAGATTGTAACGGCGATAATAGCATAGACATCGCCGATTTAACCATGCTATTAGCCGCCTATCGCAGCCAAAAATCCGATGGTGCCCCTTACACCTCGGCAGCCGATTTTAACCGTGACAATCAAATCAATATTCAGGACTTATCTTTACTGGGCAGCAACTTTGGTAAACAAGGCCCTCAGAGCTGGTAGGCCAATTAAGTAGCAACTAAAAGAAGTAACTTAAGCAAGCTATCAAGGCTGCAGATCGAATGTGAAGTTAGGATTTCCAGCTTTTTTATCATTGATGAAAAGGATACTCATGAAAAACAGATACCTGACAAAACTATGCTCAATCTTGCTGTTACTGATTTACTGCCTACCTGTAATAGCCAGTGAGGGACAGGTTTATTTATCGACTCCTTCGCAGCAAATTAAAACTGGCAGTGAGTTTTATCTTGATGTGTTAGTCAGTGGCGCACCTGATGTCTATGGCGTGCAGTTTGAAATTGCATACACAGCAAATATGTTCAGCTTAATCGATAGTCATGATGACAAAGCTGGGCTACAAATCAGCGATGGTCACTTTTTTGATACTGACAACTTTTTTACCCTTAACAATACCGCAGACACCAATACTGGGGTCATTAACTATGTCGTCAGTCAAGTCAGTCCCGCCAAAGATGTCAATGGTCACGGTCAAATCGCACGATTGTTTTTTACCTCCTCTGACAAAGCTGGGGCTGGCACAATTGTCATTAACAGTGCTGAGTTTGGCACTCGCGACGGCCAAAGTGTCGACTTAGCATTGGGTCCAGCAATTTCACTCGATTTCAAAGCTAATTATCAAGTGCCCGCAAAGCCAAGCAGCACAGAGCTAAATCAGCAAACCATGCAGCTAATCAGCAAAGTACTGGCCATCTTATTTGTTATAGGAATGGTTATGCGCACTGTATTGATGAGACGTAAAAAAAGCTTACAAGCAAAAGCGATATAAACCTCAAGTCGAAGCAAGGATGCTTTACTTTGACTCTATATTAATAAAAGTAAGGTGAGGTTTCACATGGTGATATTTTTCGAAGGAGAGACTGGCTCATTATCAGAGTCGACCCCATAAGGCTATGGGGTATTATGTATGTCCGGCAAATACAAGGCCTTACACGGCACCCACCCTAGGTGATAGGTAACCATGAAGGCACACGTTTCCATAACGCCTAGCTAGCCTGAACTCGGCTTAGCTAGATAAATACACTCATCATTAAAGCACTCAGCAACTTAATCATTAGCTATCTCTTTGCTTCCATTGAATCACTATCAAACCTAGGATGATAAGTATCCCGACAAAGCCGGCATCGAATGGATTAAACAACAACATAGGCACCGTTATCAAAGCTGAAATTCGCTCAAACTTCGACATGACTCGCAGTAAATACCCTTCAATCGTAATGGCGATAGCGACTATAATCGCCAGCGTTTGCACCACAGAAAATGCAAATGCCATGACACCCGCATCTGGATTTAACAGATCCGTATACGCCATCATAATAGGAATAATAAATAAGCCGCCCGCTAACTTAAACGCTTCTACCGACGATTTCATTGGATTGGCATTGGCCACTCCAGCACCAGCAAATGCCGCCAGTGCAATGGGAGGCGTCACATTAGAGGTTTGCGATAACCAAAATACGATGAGGTGCGCAGTTAACAGCGGCAAGCCAAAATCACCTAGCATGGGAACGGCCATCACGGCCAATACGATATAGGCCGCAGTAACGGGTAAGCCCATCCCTAACACCAGTGCCACAATACTGATAAGGCCCAATGCCACCAGCATATAACCACCTGAAAACGCCATCACAAACTGAGTAAACTGCAAACCGATCCCCGTTTGTCCTACCACACCGACAATGATGCCTGCAGCGCCACAAGCCGCAGAGATAGGCAATGCCATCAAGGCACCACTTTTCATTCCGGCAATAAACTTAGTTAAGCCTATGCGACTGTGTTGACGTAAGGCAGCTGTCACTAAAATAGCAGCGCACCCCGCAACCCCAACCAGCAAAGGTGAATACGCCATCATCAATAACGTGGTAATTAACGCAAGTGGTATCAAATGATGTGCCCCTTGCTTCATGACGCTAATAACAGCTTCACTGCGACTTGCAGCTTTAAGGTTGAGTTTGCAGGCCATCAAGTGCACATAAAGTAGCGTACAAAAGAAATAGAGAATAGCAGGCGCAATAGAGACAAGCATGATCTCACTGTAGGGAACGCCGGTAAATTGCGCCATCACAAACGCCCCCGCCCCCATAATAGGCGGCATGATCTGTCCGCCTGTGGACGCAGCAGCCTCGATTCCGGCCGCTTGCTCAGGTTTATAACCTAACTGTTTCATCATCGGGATCGTCACTGAGCCCGTGGTAACGGTATTGGCAATCGCAGATCCGGAAATAGAACCTAACCCCGCCGACGCTAATACGGCTGCTTTAGCAGGACCGCCACGATATTGACCCGCAATAGAAAACGCCAAGTCGATAAAAAACTTGCCCGCTCCCGTGACTTCTAAAAATGCCCCAAAGAGCACAAAAATAAACACGGTCGTGGCGGCAATACCTAGCGCAGAGCCAAACACCCCATTAGCCGAATAGATCTGAAACTGAATCAGCTCCTGTAGCGAATACGATTTAGTCGCAAGCCCACTGGGCAACAGATCGCCAAAAGCACTATAGGAAAGAAAAATAGCAGCAATAAATACCATAACCCAACCAACGGTGCGTCGACAGCCCTCCATTAAGAGTAATAACAGTACGCCACCCGCAGCTAAGTCTGGCATCCCTAGCCCATAAAGTAGATGATCAATATCATTGTAATCAAATATCGACAGTCGGTAAGCGGCGAACAGAGCGAGCCCACACAGTGCCAGATCAAACACTCTCCCCGGCAGGTATAATTTGCTCTCTCGATTTTTTATCAGTGGATAATGTAAAAAAATCAGCACTAATACCCAACAAAGATGCACAGGCCTAAAGTAGGTAGCAGAAAGGCTCGAGGTGATCCCTTGCCAAATTTGAAATGCAGACAGCGCGACCGCTAACATTAAAATGGCATAGCCAAAGTATTTAATCACTCGCGCTTGAGTCCCCTTTAGAATAGGATCATCCACGGCACTAAGCTCTGATTGAGGAGCCATATTTTTATCCTCTTATTATTATTTTTGATATTGAGTAGAAAAATTAAGACTGGAATGAGACAGGATTGAGGATCACGCCCTCAACCTTGTCTCTAATATGTGATCAAAGAGAATCAAGATATTTTTGCGCACCAGCATGCAAAGGTACACCTTGAAGGCGATGGGCATTTTCAGGGGTTGTCACATCGGCAGATTTTACCACTTTGCGCACCTGTTCTATATTTTCAAATGCTGCCTTAGTCAGGTTATACGCCATATCATCACTCATATTGGCGTTAACCACTAATACATTCCATACGCTCAATGTCGACACTGCCGCCACCTTATTATACGTATCAGCAGGAATGGTATAGCTGCTATAGGCAGGAAATGCATTAATAAATGCCGTACTTTCTTGCTCTGAAATAGGCAAAATAGTGATGTTATGCGTCAAGGCAACCTGAGTCACCGCACCCACACCTTGTCCGCCAACGATAAAGCCCGCATCTATTTGGCCATTGGCCAAGGCATTAGTCGTTTCTGCATAGTTAAGGTAAACAGCATCGATATCTTTTTTTACATCGATGCCGATAGACTTAAGTAACGCGGCAGATGTTACTGCCGTACCACTTGCGGGTGCACCGAGCGAAATACGCTTGCCCTTAAGATCGGCTAATGATTTGATACCAGAATTCTGTAACGTCAACGTGTGCACCAAGTTAGGATAAAGTGCGAACAAGGTTTTTACGGGCAGCTTACCTTTAAATTTACCCTCACCATTATAAGCATCGAGTACCACATTCCCCATGGCAATACCGGCAATCAAATCACCACGTACAACCTTAATGGTGTTTTCAACCGATGCGGCGGTCACCTCAGCTTTCACATTGACATCTGGGACCTTTTCAGACCATACCTTAGCTAATGCACCACCAAATGGATAATACACCCCACTTTGCCCACCAGTACCAATAGAATAATTTTCAGCACTCACTGCCGAAGATAAAACAAACAATAAAGCAAGTGTCAGCGTGCGATAGAACATAAGGTCCCCTAATTTGCTGTGATCGGTTTTTATTGAAAACCTGTTAGTTATTTTAGCCACTGATGTTCACTTAAGGCCAAGTCAATGTCAAGGTAGCCAAGCGCTAAATACTTGTCCAACACACTCATTCAAAAGTGCCAACTAGCATGTACTATAAATTAGCCTTTAGTATAGGCAGTAATTCATACCTCTATACTTCAACCAGCACAAACCAACAAAACATTGATTAATAATAAAAAATTAACAATCAGTTCATTAATTTTCTATTAGATCATATTAATTCGGCTTCATTAACTCCACTGGCTTATGGCTCTAAATACAAAAAAATGGCACTATCAGCTACCAATAATCCACATAAATAAAAACCTTTATGCTGACCACATTAGCCATTCAAAATTACCGTTCACTGCGTGATATCCGTGTTCCTCTTGAACGACTTAATGTGATCACTGGGGCCAATGGAAGTGGCAAATCAAATCTCTATAAAGCACTGCGTCTATTAGCGCAAACAGCTCAAGGTGGCGTCGTACACGCGTTAGCATTGGAAGGTGGGCTAGATTCTAGCTTCTGGGCGGGCCCAGAAAACATCACCAAGGGTATGCACAGAGGTGAAACTCCCATCGAACCCACGGTGCGGCAGCGCCCTAAACGACTTAAACTTGGGTTTGCCAGTGATGAATACAGTTATCTTATCGAGCTGGGTCTTCCCATTCCTTCACCCTCTTTATTTAGTCAAGATCCCCAAATAAAACGTGAAGCGATTTGGGTGGGTAATAAATACCGCCCAGCCGCCGTATTAGTAGAACGCCGAGGTCCTTTAGTCAAAAGTCGTGCAGAGCAAAATAAGCAAGCAGGCTGGCAAACCTTAAGTCAAAAAATGCAACTCAGTGATAGTATTTTTAGTGAGTTTGCCGATCCTGATCGCACCCCAGAAGTCATCAAACTACGTGACAGTATTCGCGCTTGGCGATTTTACGATCACTTTCGTAGTGACAGTGATGCCCCAGCTCGTCAACCACAATTAGGTACCCGCACCCCAGTGCTACATCACGATGGCAGAGATCTGGCTTCAGCCATTCAAACCATATTCGAAGTGGGTGATAGAGAGGGGTTTGACGCCGCTGTCAGCGATGCCTTTCCTGGGGCCAATGTGCATATTGAATATGAATGCAATGGTATGTTTTGTATTCATTTCTATCAAACAGGGCTACTGCGTCCTTTAAACTCAGCGGAGTTATCAGATGGCACCCTAAGGTACCTGTTACTGATCGCTGCCTTGTTAACCCCTAGACCACCAGAACTCATGGTGCTCAATGAGCCAGAAACCAGTTTACATCCAGATTTACTGCCCGCCCTTGCACGTCTCATCGCAAGGACATCAGAGCAGTGTCAATTATGGATAGTCTCGCATTCCAACCGCCTCATCAATGCCATCAATGAATTCGAACATTGCAATTTGATCGAACTCGATAAGCAACTAGGCCAAACCCAAATACGCGGGCAAGATTTGCTCAGCACACCAAGTTGGCATTGGCAAAGCCGTACTTAACTTACAGATTAACTATCAGGGCTTGCCTGTAATCGACCTTACTCATAATTTAATTCCATATCCTTTGGTCATCTTTATATTTTGATCCAGTTCAAATACTGTCAGCATTTAAGTTTATTTAGCAGCGTGAGTAGCGTGGATAATTCCTGTTGATCCAATAGTGAAAATATCATGTCACTCGTCTGTTTAACCGTGACGAGTGCATCTTGTAAAATCTCTTCACCGGCCTTCGTTAACACCACGAGGCTTTGCCGTGCATCCCTCGGGTTACTTTGTTTGGTCACCAAATGGATTTTCTCCATAGGGGCTAATACCCGTGTCACTCCCGACGCTGTGAGTGCCACTTTTTCAGCCAAAGCAATGCGGCTAAGTTTGTTATCTTGCGCCTGCTGTAAATGATACATAAGAGTAAATTCGGTAAAGTTAATCCCATGTACACTCAGGGAAAGATCCAGTTTTTTACTCAAAAGAGAGCCGATATGTGCTTGCTGTGTCACCAGTAAAATCGTGTTCATAAAAACCTCACCGCCGAAAATATAGACAAAGAACATGTGATAAATACTTGATTACTAAAGTATTTATCAAGTATTTGAAAATATGATGGATGTGAATGGCCTTGCTTAACCCGAGCCCATGTTAAGTAAGTTACTTACTAAATCGATACCGTTCAGCTGTCTGTCACTTTCGGAGCAGCCACTTTCAGAGCAGTCATCAGAACTTAGAGAAAGAAGCATCTGAGATGTTGACGTTAATGCGCTATTTCTTCAATCTATTGCAGGAAAAGAGAGCTTTTATGAACAATGTGGCTTCATTCGTTCTAACTTAGATCCTACGATGTTCATTTACCCACTCTCGGCTTATGAAGACACGCTAAAAAAATCAATTAAAAGTCAAAAAATCCAGTACAAAAGTTAATTTGTCTGGATTTTTTACTGACTTATTATAGGTACTATATTAATTAATCGCGAGCTTCAGCATTACTCTAAGGCTAAGTTATACAATGAAAGAAGCCCGCTATTTCGTGTTACTTTTAAATTAAACAACTCTATAAATAGTCATTACTTGATAAAAGCAAAAAGTGGCCACTTTGATCAAATAAGGTACTCCAATTTCATATAATCACTTAACGCAACTTACGGCGAAAAACTTATTATCTTGATCAACAATTGAAACTTCTCCTTCTGCATTAGGAGTAACACTATATAGTCTGCCATCCGATGACCGCAAAGATTCACCAATACCACTCCACGGTGAGCGCACCCCCTGCCAACCAAGTTCATATTTCAACGAAGATAATGTAGTTGGTGGTGTGCTTCCTACAACCAGATTGTTATAAGTAGGTAAATTAGTATTAAAATTACGAAGCTCGTCAAAAGTAGGTAAGCGCCACCCACCACCATCAACCGCTAACAAAGAACATAATTGCATTGCGTTAGCTAGACTATAATGACCTATCGTCACATTACTATCGCCAACTGTACTATCAGCTGTAACACCAACAAAAACAGATTCTTCTGGCGTTAGCGGCCTCATAAACTTAAGGCCCGTTGTCGTGTCAGAATACACGGTAGCAGGAGCAACTCCTTTAGGCTTGTTGTATCGATTAATGATACCACCGCCAACAAAAGTGCCATCACTAATAGTCAAGAATTGTTCTGATGTATCTTTAGAAACTCGACGGCAATATTCGTTATAGCCTTTATCAAGATCTTTTACACAAAACTCAATATCCTGACTCACTATAGCATTTGCTAATTGTGTAAACCCTAGTAGAGGTCGATACTCTATTTTATATGTTAACCCTGTCGTTTGCAGATCTTGAATACCAAAAGATGAAGTGACTCCCCAGCGAGTTTCTATATTACTTGAATATCCGACTAAATCTGCATTAATAGTTTCAAATAAATTAAAATTCCCGCTATATTTTACTGAAGTAGCAATTATATCATCACAAACTTTGACACCGCTAGAACCATTAGAATTAACAGGTGTAACGCAAAACTGTATCAACTTACCAGCATCATCATCCTTAACGACATAACTACATTGACCTAACGCTACATCTATTACAGAGCATGTTATACCAGTACCTACTCCATCAATATCCCAACCAATAATTGATTCACCTTCTGCAATAGAATCAGCCGCTGGTATATACGTATATTGTCCGTATAATGTCACACCAACAGCTGGTGATTTAAAACGATTATCAATAGTAACGGTCGCAGCAGGTGGTAAATCCAATATAATCACTATAATTGAATCCACCTCACCCTCATAATCAGTAAACGGCTTACCAGTAGCCGTGATAGTTAATGCTGTACCTGAAATAACTCCTGTGGTGTTTAGTAATCCCTCATCAGTGATTCTCGCACTTGTATTTCCAGCAATACTCCAGCTCATAAAGTATCTGTCATTGTTGCTTTCTGTTGTCGAATGACTACTGCCATCACTAAAACTGGAAGTGGCTTCCAATTGCACCGGAATAGTAGACGAAAAAGTTTGTCCATCTAAACTATTTAGCTCAATAGTCACCACACTACTACCCGGATTAACAGTTGCATCCGTAACCGTTAATATCGCTGTTCGACTAAACGCTACACCTTGATAGCTTCCAGAAGCGGTAATAGTGACATCGCCAAGTTCAATGCCTACAGCTGTCGCTAATCCTGTGTCATGATCTATGGTAGCAATATTGGTATTACCACTGCTCCAAGATAACACTTCATGGGTGGTCACATCTAAGGTATGCTCGTCTGAAAACGTGGCAATAGCGGTATATGGCTGCTGTCTACCTGCTGGTATACTCATAGTTAAAGGGGAAATATTCAAATCCGTTACGATAGAATTCGTCACCGTCAATATGGCGCTTTCACTGAACTGCTCGCCATTGTGAATGCCTGATGCCGTTATCACCACATCGCCAAGCTCAATGCCTACTGCCGTTGCAAGCCCTGTATTTGAATCTATCGTCGCGATATTCGTGTTACCACTGCTCCAGGATAACGCTTCATTGGTGGTCACATCTAATGTGTGACCATCAGAAAACGTAGCAGTCGCGGTATATTGCTGCTCAAAGCCTGCTGGCACTGTGATCCTCGGCGGCGAGACCTCAAGCCCTGTTACAGACGAGGCTGTAACGGTTAATAACGCCGTTTGAGTAAAAGTCAACCCATTAGCTTCACCAAAAGCGCTAATGATCACATCACCTACACGCTGCCCAACCGCTAAACCGGTATTAGCGCCAATACTCGCGATACTTGGATCGCTACTGCTCCATGACAAAGCAGAGTGAGTGGTAACATCGAGCGTATGGCCATCAGAAAAAATGGCCATGGCCATGTATTGCTGCTCAAACCCGACAGGAACGGTAGCCTCCACAGGCGTCACTTGTAATTCTGTGACGACCGCATCTGTGACAGTTAATGTCACACTTTGACTAAATGGCGTTCCATTAGCTGTACCAGAGGCATTAATTGTCACTTCACCTACAACTAACCCTATCGCTAAACCGCTATTGGCATCAATACTCGCGATGCTTGGATCGCTACTGGTCCATGACAAAGAGGGATTGGTGGTGACATCAAGTGTATGATCGTCAGAAAAAATAGCCGTGGCAATATATTGCTGCTCAAACCCGACTGGAACCGTAGCAAAAACAGGGGTCACTTGTAATTCCGTCACACTGACATCAGTCACCGTTAGCGTCACGCTTTGACTAAATGCCACCCCGTTAGCAGTACCTGACGCACTAATGGTCACCTCACCAGGCATCACGCCGGTAGCAAAACCTGTATTGGGGTCAATCGTGGCAATGGTCGAATCGCTACTACGCCATAACAAGGCCGGATCTGCAGTCACATCTTGGGTACTACCATCGGTCAATATGGCCGTTGCGGTATATTGTAAACCAAAATCAACGGGGATTGATTGATCAACCGGAGTCACTTGAAGGCCACTTAAGTCCAATCCAAGATCTGCACTCAATAGTCCACTGTCACCATTACTACCACCACAACTTGCCAGCAAAAAACACCATAACAGAATGCTCACATGAACAATTTTCTTCATTATTTGATTTCCTTCGTATTACTAGGTTGCATTTGAACCTCTGTCTCTGAGCCAGTAAACTCAACTTCCACACGTCTATTTTTAGCTCGGCCTACAGGATCTGTATTCGGGGCAATTGGCATTGTTTCACCAAGCCCAATGATGCTTGTACGTGCCGTGTCGACCCCATTAGCATTGAGATAGCTCGCCACCGCTTGCGCCCTTTTTTCTGACAACTTTTGATTATATTCAGCTTGACCAAGATTATCGGTATGCCCAGTTATCATCAGCGCGCCATTATTAACATCAACCGCTTTTTGCACCAATGCTGTCAATTCTTCACTTGATTGAACCACGTCAGAATCAAAACCAAACAAAGCCTGACCATTTAGTACCACCTTTGTAGTTACACTAGGTACAGGAATAACCGCTGGGACTAAAGGGGCTGCAACCATAACTGGCTGCTTAGTTTGCCCAAAACGGTAAGTCAGCCCCAATGAAACGAAATGTAAATCTGCTTGCATCACTTCATCATCACCAATACCGTCAATAAATTGGTACTCCCCCCTAACAGACCAGTTATCAGAAAGTGCATAATCAAGTCCAATTGCTGATATTATTCCCCATTGATTCGACGTTTGCTCATCTGCCCATGAGCGCTGCTTTTCTATGATTTGATAGCTTGCGCCGACTCTCGCATACGCATCAAGATTGGTTGATAATCCATAAGAGAAAACGCCTGTCACCTGAGCGCCTAATACGTCAGCTTCAATATGATTACGACCATAAGACGCATCAGGGCTACCATAGTCAGTGACCCCCGTCTCTAGCGCAAACCAAGGCGTCAATTGATAACCCCCATAAACACCGTACCCTAAGGTGTCGTTAGCACAATCGGTATTATTATCATTACACGCATCTTGAAAATTAGCCCAACCCGCTCTCCCGCCTAAATACCAATGACTCATGTCAACGTCTGTTGCAGTATCTTCACTGCCGTCACTTGGCGTTGCTTGGACATAAGCTGAACATGTTAGCAACAAACACACATGGACAAATGCCACTAAAGTGAGCTTTACTTTTTTGCTATTCATTTTATTAACCTTTAAATAATTTTAATTGCAACATCATTGGCTGCATAACAGGTAAATTGTAATTAAATAACAAGTTTAGCGCCAATTTTTTTGCTTATCACAAAAGTTATGATAACAAAACGATAATGATGTTTTTATTATGGGTAAGATTATTCTAAAAACAAAACAATGTAAGCTCGATAATCGATCAAAAAAAACCAATACACACTTACTTTTTATAAATGTAACGGTGACTAGATCAAATAGACTCTCAAATGGCTAAGGTAAGCGTGTTTCGTTTATTGCTGAGATCTCGCATGTTAATTAGATTATTGCGGTAAAAACACGCTCACACATAAGCCGACATTATCGCGATTATGTAAGCTTATTCGTCCATCATGGGCTTCGATGATTTCACGGCATAAAGGTAAGCCTAAACCTGTACCTGATTGTTTGGTCGAGTAAAAAGGTAATAAGGCTTGTTTGAGCACATCGGCTGACATGCCCGCTCCCTTATCTTTCACTTCAATGAGGGTTCCTTGAATCGCCAGCCCTTTGCTATCTAAGTCTGTGCCAGTCATGTTCATCTTATTCAGTGGCTGAGATGAGGTAATGCTTAAGTTCACTTCATCAATGTTTGAACCTGATTCATGGGCATTTTTGAGCAAGTTCAATAATACTTGCTCCATCTGGATCAGATCAAAATACCCAGCTTCGTTCGGTAATTGTCCTCGTAATTCAAATGAATAATGCTGCTTTAACTGATCCACTAACTTACGCCAATCTACCTTGTCTTTTTTGGGCTGAGGTAATTTAGCAAAACGGGCATAATTGGCAATAAACTGACTTAAGTGATGGCTTCTGTCTTCAATGGTATCAAAAATCATCGACAGTTTAGGATCGTTGAGATCTTTGGTGATCATCCGCCCTGAATTGACCATCGATGTGATAGGGGCCACAGAATTATTAAGCTCATGACTAATAATTCGTATCACCTTCTTCCACACTGCCACTTCTTGACGATTAAGTTCATGGGTCATCTGCTTGAGTATTAACAAGTGGTGAAACTGACCATTGAGCATAAATTTTCCGCGAGACAGATGCCAGCTATCATCCTCATCTTGACCTGTTACAGGCAAGGTAAATAACCCGCCTTTGAGTGTGTTCAGGGCTAAAGACAATTCATCACTGACACGCTCAATCAAATCCGGTAGCGCAAAACCATCAATAGGGCAGCCTTGATTAAACAGATGTCTGGCCGCATCATTAGCATAAATAACTCTTTGCTGATCATCGAGCAGTAACATCACATTAGGGGAGCTTTGTATCACCTTATCGAGCAGTAATTCCCGCTGATAAATATATTGTCGCTCTTGCCTTAAGCTTTCAGCAGATTCATTAAACAAGGTCATCAGCGCTTGTAACTGACGATCGCCACGAACGGGAAGCGTCACGCTAAAGTCATTGTCTTTAAAGTTAAGCAAGCCCACCTCAAGCGCGCTGAGACTGGTGGCGAGAGTGCGAGTGGCAAAGTGACTAATACACCAAGCGCAGAGCCCAGCCGAGATAAATATCAGTACAAACACCACAGCTGAACTGGCGATAAAGGTTTGTGGATGCACCAGCCCCTTCATTAACAACAGCGACAAGCCTGTACTGAGTTGAGAAGCAAAAATAGCCCCGAGAATCAGCTTGGTACGTAAAGAAAAATAGGATAACAATGCCATAAAAACTCAACACTCTATTACGTTACACTTTATAAAAATAACGAATCAATGACTTTCCTATCTATCGATCCCGAACTTTTCCATGCGCCGATACAAGGCTTGACGACTCACACCTAACGACTTAGCCACTCTAGCAATAATGCCTCCATGCTCAACCAGTGCCGCTTCAATATCCGATTTTTCAAGTACCACTTTACTCGATTCTATGGCATTAAATTCAGCCTTATCTACCACAAGCTGATTAATGCCAGTGTCAGGCAAAGCTGACTCACGCTTATCGATAACACGACCAGCATCAGCCACAGCATGTAAACCAAAATCTGCTGCAGTTAATACACGGCTTTTTGCTAAAATCATCGCCCGTTTACAGGCATTTTCTAATTCACGCACATTGCCCGGCCAAGCATGTGCCATCAAGGCTTGCTGAGCCTGCTTGTTAAACGAGAAATCCTTGCCAATAAAATGTTCGACCAAGGGCATAATATCATCCTGTCGTTGATTAAGCGGTGCCAGTTCAAGCTCGATAACATTAAGGCGATAAAACAAGTCTTCTCGAAAGCGCCCCGCACGAATATCTTCAGCCAGCACAGCATTGGTGGCGCTCAGTACCCGCACCTGCACCTTACGTGTTTGATGACTGCCTAAGCGTTCAAACTCTCCGGTTTGCAATACCCGCAATAATTTTATTTGGCCCGATAAGGACAAATTGCCTATTTCATCCAAAAATAAAGTGCCGCCATCGGCTGCTTCAAAACGGCCGATACGAGTCTTATTCGCGCCAGTAAATGCCCCCGCCTCAGCGCCAAATAGCTCTGCTTCTAACAAGTCCATGGGTAAGGCACCGACATTGACCTTAATAAAGGCTTTATTTTTTAACGCTGAGTTGGCATGAATAATATCCGCCAGCTTGTCTTTACCGGCCCCATTGGGGCCCGTGATTAATACTGACACGTCAGAGCGAGCAATTTGTAAGGCTAAATCCACACAGCGCTGCATTGCTCCACTGCCAAACACTATGCCACACAAATCCGCCCCCTTAATCGCAGACAGTCGGTCATTATTGACTCTTGTCAGTTGAGTGTTGGCTTTGGATAACCTATACATGGAAATTAAATTATTAGTGCTAGTCAATAATTTAGCATCATCCCAAGGCTTACCCATATAATCCGCTGCGCCCTCTTTGACGAGCTCAACCGCTACCTCAACTTGCGTCCAAGCGGTCAGTAATATAATCGGCAGCTGAGGCTGAGCCTCCCTCAGTGCATAAAAAAGTGCTTTGCCCTCCTCGCCCGATGTCGTGTCCTGAGTAAAGTTCATATCCTGAATCACTAGGGCAATGTCATGCAAACCGATAAGTTCAAGGGCCACTTCAGGAGACAAACATATGAGGGGATGAAAGCCGTTAAGCTCTAACATCAACGCCAATGCATTACACACGGCTTGGTTATCGTCGACAATTAGGATTTTATCCATACTTTTTATTAATCTTATGCAATCAAAAATAGAGAGATGGTATTCAAACTAACTGAAAGCGAAAGAGAATTAAAGGCTAATCCTCTTTCGCTTTAGCAAGCCAAACATTTAATAGCAGTTAACGACTACGAATCGTCATATTGGGCGGGATATTTATCCCTCTATCTACCACACATTAAACACTGCGCGTCGCGATAGCTGGGGAAATATCAGCCGCTTTTCTTGCGGGTAAAATAACCGCAATGGTGGTCAGTACCACTAATCCTGCCACCGTCGCCAGCGGATACATCAGCTCAAGCTGGGGTAAACTGTAGATACTCATCAACTGCTTACCTAATTGTATTGCCACTAAGCCGCCAATGAGTCCACCAACAAGGCAGATAATATAGTTTTCTACCAAGAAAAAACTAATAATATCACGCTTCTTGGCCCCTAGTGCCCGTCTCGTGCCTATCTGTTTGGTGCGCCGCTCTATGTTAAACATCACCATGCCCGCGAGCCCGAGAGAGGTGATCAATAACAGGAGGACCACCATCATAGACAATACCGTCGCCATCAACTCATGGTTACGGTAAACCCGCTTTCTATGCTCGCTAATCAGGGTAAAACCATCTATCACACGATCTCGATTATCTTTATGTAGCGCAATAGGGATCGACTCTTTGAGTTGAGCTAAGGTTCCAACCTCCCCGCGAACCAATACCCTGGTGTACGCCCGCACCAATTGTGTATTTAAGATAACACTGTTATTTAAATATTTACTGTTAACCCATGCGCCTTGTAATTTATCAACAATACCTATTACCTTAATTGGCTGGTCACCAAAATCCCCTTCATACATAATTTGGCCGACCGCAGGTGTATCTCCCCACGTCACTTTAGCAAACGCTTTTGACACTATTGCAAGGGTCGCCAAATTTGGACTGCCTGTCAGCACCTCCTCCTCATAAAAGTTACGGCCTTCAACTAGGTTCACACCTAAAGTATTGAGCATATGCTCGTCACCATAATAAACGGCTGAAGTCTCAGTATCTTTGGCTTTTCCCAGACTACTTCCCACAGTGAAACCTGTTGACCAACCACCGCCGCTCAGTGGCGTCATGCTTGTTGTTGATGCATCAATGACCCCAGGTAGCGCTCGAATAGCTCGGATATCGCGCTGAGTTTGAGACTCTAAATCGATATTAGTATCAAAATTGTAAATTTTAAAATCAAATACTTCCTTTTCCGACGTTCCAGAGTCTCTGTCCATCAAGCTGATACGTTCACAGATAATAAAACTGGCATTGGCAACGATAGCCACCGATAGCACGATCTGAATAAGCAGCAGTATTGGGCCACTCTTATTGCGCATCAACATCGTTAAAATAGGCTTAATTTGTAACATCATTAACTCCTTTTACTGGCTCTTCAAATGAACGCTGGGGTTAGTTGCACAAATGCGCCACGCTGGATATATACCTGCAATAAGAGCTGTAAAAATAGCAATACATGGCGCCAATACCCACATGGTCAAATCCAGCTGAGTCAGCGCATCTTGAAGCTCAAAATGAGCTGAGAGCATAGACAATGATCCCCACGCCCACATCAAGCCCAACAAGCCACCACAAAAACCAATAAGGCCAACCTCCACCATATGTTGAGCAAATATCTGCGCCCGACTCGCACCAATGGCCCGGCGTACCCCCACTTCAGGGGCACGCTTAAGAAATTTTGCCAGTAACAATCCCAGCATGTTAACCAAACATACCAGTAAAAACAGGGCGCTCAACCCCACGAGTATCTTGTTATCTTCTGGCACCACTTTGTTTATGTTAAGCCATTGTTCGACATCAGCTAACTCGGCAGTGGCACTGGACATCTCAAAACGACCGATAAGTTTTTGCTGCTCAATATAGTTAGCCAGCCACTCCTTATAAGTCCGAATTTGCTCAGGATTATCAAGCTCAACCCAATATTGATTCCAATGAGACTCTGATGCGAGTCGCTCGGCATAAGTATTGGTGTACTCATGCTTCCAACTCTGATTATTTCCCCAGTTTCTATATTCCTCTATCGCCGCAAGTGAATAAGGCACAAAGATTTTCTCCGCATCCTTAAAAGCACCATTATTCACATCATAATATTTAGGACTCGGATCCCATGTTTTCGTGACCCCCACAATCTGATAAGATTTTTTATTGAAATATATGGTTCTGCCAACGCTATTTTCACCCTTAAACAATTTATCATTAAGATCTGCACTGATCACCGTTTGGTAAGCCGCCTCTTTATCCACTTGTGGACTCCAAGCGCTGCCATAGAGAAATGGCACCGAAAACAATCCGAAAAAATCAGAGTCTGTCACCCGCACACTCTCTAATATAGGGGCAAAATTAGAATCATCGGTTTGCACCGCAAAACCCGTTCTAAACATCGGGGTCTGACGAACTGGAACCGGACTGTTACGTAAATTAAACCCATCTTGGTAGGTGATTTGTTCATTCAATTCATCCCAAGTATCCACTCCCTGGCTCCATAGCCGCACCTCAAATAATTTAGCTGAGCGCTCACCCGCAGGGTTAATAGAGGCCATTTGATAAATATTTAAGGTAGTAATGGTGATACCAATACCGATAGAAATCGCTAATACCATGAGCAGTGACAAAAATGGCGTTTTTTTAATGCTGCGCCAAGCCAGATCTAAATAATAAAAAAACATAAAAATGCCCCTTAGCTTGCCGCTTGCTCAGTGTTATCTCGCGCAGACATGTCACGACCTTTATCTGCACTCGTCACCAGATGGGGCTTATCAGCATGAGTCCCTGCTTGATACATAGTAAAGTCACATACTTGACCATCGACTATCTGAATATTTCGCTGGGCGCGACGCGCCAGCTCTGCATCGTGGGTCACCATGATGATGGTCGTGCCAGCTTTATTGATATTTTCCAGTAATTCCATCACCTGGCGCGCCATCATGCTGTCTAAGTTTCCCGTTGGCTCATCGGCCAGTAAAAACCTTGGCTCGCCCGCTAAAGCACGGGCAATCGCCACCCGTTGCTGTTGACCACCAGACAATTGTGATGGCAGATGCTTCATACGCGCAGCCAAACCCACTTGTTCAAGCGCGAGCTTGACACGGCGCTGACGTTCTTGTGCATTAAAACCGCGATAGCGCAGTGGCATTTCAACATTTTCAGCTAAATTTAGATCTGGAATCAAATTAAACCCTTGGAAAATAAAACCAATTTTTTCATTTCGAATCACCGCGCTCTTGTTATCACTGAGGTTTGAGATGTTCACCCCATCGAGAAAGTAATCACCATGGGTAAAGCCTTCAAGCAAGCCTGCGATATTAAGGAAAGTCGTTTTCCCTGAGCCTGACGGTCCCGTTACCGCCACAAACTCGCCTTCATTAACCTCTAAATTAAAATCACGCAGTGCATGGGTCTCGACCAGATCCGTTTTAAACACTTTGCTGATACTTTTCATGGATAACATATGTATATTCCCTGTCTTATTTGTTTATTTATTTTTTGTAGATACTGAAACGCGTTCAGTTTAACCGACATTATTTAGCTATTTTTTAAAATATGAATGTCACCAACACTGAGTCACGTACGCACTCAATGGCTTGGTTAATTAAGTTCATTATCATTTCCACGGTTTAACTCAAATAATGAGTAAAATCAGAATTAAAATGAGTGCTGAGACTGACATGAGAAACCTCAATAATGGGGGTCGTCTCAAATAGGCTCATATCTAAAATATTCAAGCCTAGCAGCAGCCAATCACCTGCATTTTGCGTCGATACCTGTACTGCAGCCAGTAGGATTAATGCCAATGTGCTTAGGACTATTTTTTTGCTAACAAGGTCGACCTTATTAACGTTTTTTTTGTCATTAACACCTTGATTTAAAATATTCATATTGCTCTTCCTAACGCACCAATACTTGCTCTGCATGGTTAAAATCTTGAATGCTGGAAATCACCCACACATCACCCACTTTCCCCCCTTGCAGCACCTCAATATGGCTCATACTACGGGCACCTAAGTGAATATCTGTTTGCTCTGCAATATCACCGTTCATGGCATACACTTCCTTGCCGCCGCCCGTTGACACAAATGCGCCCCGCTTTACCATCAACACATTAGGGCGGTTTTCAAGTAACACACGAGCCGATAATCGTTGGTTCTGCCGCAGGTGTAAGCGATCATCTTGCTCAAATTTAACTCGTGCTGTTACTTCACGATCTCTCACCTCTGGTGAAATGGATGATAACTCTCCTATTAAGGTTAACGCGCCAAAGCTCAACTCCACATTCATCCCCAGTCCTAATTCATCGGCATAAGACTCAGGCACGGCCAATTCCGCTTCAAAAGCACTCAAATCAACAACGGTTAAAATAGGCTGACTTTGAGCAATACGCGCTTTTTGCTCCGTCAACCAATTACCAATAATCCCCCCCACAGGGGATTTAATATTTAATGCTCTAACCTGACGCTCAAGCTCACTGACCACTAATTTTTGTCGATTAACTTCAGCCGCTTTATTTTTAACTTCAAAGGTTAAGGTATCTCGCGTCAACTGTGCTTCCTGCCGTGCATGAGCCGACAGTAACTTGGCTTTATGCAGATCATCTTTACCCTTTTCAAAATCTATTGTAGAGATCAATTTACTTTCGATAAGCTCATCACCACGGCGACTCTCTCTGTCGGCCGCCTCAAGGTCGACCTTAGCCACATCGATGGTTTGCTGGGCTTTAAGTTGTTCACGGCGGGCATCAAGACGGGCTCGCTCTAATGAGCTTTGCATCCCTTCTAACAGTGCTTCCTCTTGCTTAAGGCTATTCGTCAGTTTGTGACTTTCGATAGTGGCGACCACATCACCCAGCTCGACCCTGTCACCGGGCTTTGCCAGTAACGTGACTGTGCCTTGATCTGTGCTGTAAAGAATGGGCGCATTGGCTGCGACTATTTTACCTGAGGTAGCAATATCACGGGTTAATGTGCCCCGCTCTAATGTGGCAAATCTCAGCTCACTACGGTTAATCGACTCACTGATCTTGCTGCCACCAACACTTGACCACACCAGACCCGAGACTAACAACACCACAGCCCCAGCCACTAATGGCCATGTTAACTTTTTGCCCATGCTCGGCAATACCACAGTGTCCTGTCCACTGGTATCCTTAATCATCATCTATTCCTAACTGTCCATATCATGAAAGTTCAACAAAAAAGTGTTCAACATATGTTATTACAGCTAACTAAGCAGATTATATGCCAAGATTTACAATTCAATATTTATCAGTTAGTTACTAAGAATTATACATAAACAGATAGAATAATATGTCCGCGGACATATGAGAAAGTGTCCGATTATTTATCCATATAAGACAATAAGTGTCCGCAGTGAAAACGGACAACTTATTTATAGCGGTAGGTAAAAGAGAGAACAGCAAAAATCATAGGTATCATAATGATTTTAGTGTCAATTTAAGCGTGGGAATTCAGATAACGCTGGCTCAATTGACCCATATAGATCCCGGTTAACATAGAAATAATAAACAAGGCTAAGCTGATATCTAGACTGCCAATATTGACCAAAGCAGGCCCGGGACAGATCCCAGCTATCCCCCAGCCAATGCCAAATAGTCCAGCCCCTATGATTAGCCTACGATTGGGTTTTTCTGCCACTGGCAGGTGATAATCACTGCCACAAATAGCGGTAGCTTTATGTTCAGGAACAGCATTGAGCCTTGGTTTAATATAACAATGAAACACCGGCATATAAACCAGCAAGGCCCCCAACATAACCAGTATTAACGAGGGATCCCAGCTGCCATTAAACAAACCTTTCAAATCAAGAAAGCCGATCACCTTAGCCGGATCTGCCATGCCTGAAATTAACAATCCTACGCCAAAAAGAAGCCCTGAAATAAACGCGACCCATTTATTATCCATATCTAATCTTCACCTTTAAAAAAAATTATTAATGGACTAACATCGCAGCAATGATGCCCGTTAACATAAATACGCCAGTCGCGATGATAGATCGAAGCGACAATCGCCCTATGCCGCAGATCCCATGGCCACTGGTACAGCCAGAACCTAGGTTGCTCCCCAGCCCCACTAATAGTCCGCCCATCACTAACAAAAATGTGGGCACTTGATTAAATTTAAATGCCGCGATCCCCATGGGTCCTGCGATTTGCACATACACAACACCTACGAGCATAAGGCCAAATAAAAAGTACCATTGCCACGCTAAGCCTTTATTGGCCTCACTAGCCTGCTTTTTATTGCTAAAAATCGCAAACGATAAAATGCCGCTGATCCCCGCTATTCTGCCATTAAAAACCATTAAGCCAATAGCCGAAAAACCAATTAACATGCCACCCAATAGTGCCCAAATAAGCGATAATAAAGAGATAGAAGTGTCCATCAATCGAGCTCCAAATTAATCATGATCCAACCTGAAATCATTCACCTTTGCATTCACCGCTTGGTCTCAAACCATCACGGCATCAATATAACCACAATGATAGATACTATGACCTTAAATCGCTTGCCAAAAAATGGCAAAAGAACACAAGACTGCCACAAACCAAGACAGCGAACGCAGTGTGCCTTTATCAAGTAAATACAGTAACTGATAAGCAAATCGCGCAATAATATGGACAATGGCTAACGTCACCACAGTATCGTTGACGTTATCAGTCGCAATCACTGTCAATACCGCGAGTCCAAAAATCAGCAGCGATTCAAATGCGTTTTGATGACCCGCTAATGCACGCGCACCAAAGCCGGTTAATTTTGCCTGTTGATCTCTTGGATGGGCATTATCATATCCCCCAGATTTCGCCATTGCCCATGCTAGAGGGCCTTTCGTCAAATAAGGCAATAACATTGCCAGAAATAAGCAGATGAGTAAGCTTGTCATAGAGAAATCCTGTTAATTATCAGGCAGTGATGCCTATTGATTATCATCAAGCACAATCCAAAACATGACTGATGCTCAATTCGTTTGGTATTCATCATTAGTTCTAATACTGAGTCAAAAGCTATCTTGCTTTATCCAAAGCTTCACACAGTGCACTAACTCCCAATAATGCCCTAGGCGTCGCTCGATGTAAAAGATCGGCATTAAGTTGATAGATATGCTTATTATTAACTGCGGGTATTTCTTGCCACTGACTCCAGTCAACACCTAAAATGTTGCCTTTATCCTGACTTTGTAAAATAACCTCCGGCATCTTCAATAGCACACTTTCTACACTCACTTGCGGGTAATCGCTGGCAGCGTCAACATACACATTATCACCGTGGCAAACATCAATGATCTGCTGGATCCAACTGTGTTTAGACACCGTCATTAAAGGGGTAGACCAGAGCTGATAGAAAACCTTAACATCGGCTTTAGTTGCATTACGCCTACGCAATGTTGCAAGTTCGACAAGGTAATCATCAGCAACCTTGTTCGCCTCATCTGTATGACCCGTCAGTTCACCTAATGCTTTCACATCAGCAGCCACCCCGTCCAAACTCTTAGGATCACTATTAAATACCTTAAACCCTAAGCTCTTTAACCGAGTAATATCTTCAGCCTTATTACCACTGCCCCATACCACCACAAGATCGGGATTAAGCTCAAGCACACGTTCAATTAAAATACCGTTATTCCCCCCAATTTGAGGAATACTGAGCGCGGCTGGCGGAAAATCAGTGTGAGCGGTGGTCGCTAAAATAGACTCACCCGCCCCGATGGCATATAACATTTCTACCGAATGTGGCGACAAGGCTATCACCCGCTTGGCAGGCGCTGCCAGCGCCATATTTGCAGCGCCAATAGCCACCAGCAACAGGCTGACTCTTGATAAAAATCTCATTAAAACCCTCTAAAATCCAAGATCGCCACCCCAAAAGACCACATTGTTATGAACGAGGGCTAGCCGTCAAATCAAACTCTTCAATAAACTGCAAAGCCATGAGCATACACGCTCTCTAAAGCCGCTGACAGCTATTTCAAATACAGCTGAAAGGCTCCTAATTAAAAGCAGCTAAAGCGCTTAGTTAACCTGAACTCGGGATAACGAGTGTCAGATATGTTTGATTTTTCACTTAAAATCAATAAGTTAAACTTCATCTGATTATTATTTACCCACCCACTGGCTTAATGCCGACATTTTTGTCGATATCAAGGCGGGATTTCGTACGTAATAGCTGGCTATTACTAGAAAGCACAACAAAGATAGGGGCCAAGATAGCGATATTAAGCGGCGCGGCTGCGCGCGGCCTATCCTAATCTGTTAGCTGTGTACTACGCTAGCAACAAGAACTTTCTTAAATCACGCTCTTGCCTCATAACGTGCAAAATAAAAACCTTATCGTTGTCTATTTTATAAAATATACGACACGGGTTAACCACTATTTCACGATAATTTAGGTTAGTTAACTCAATCGGTTTCTTCCCTGATTCGGGAAACGCTTCGAGACGTTCAACCTTATTGAAGATTTTCGCCACCAAATTTTTAGCTAATTGTAGATTACTCAAAGCAATATATTCAGCAACATCGTTAATATCTTCCAGAGCTGGGTTTGTCCAGATTATTTCAGCCATTTATTCATTTTCTCTTTAGCGTCAATATTAGACATGGTTTCACCACGACTTATTGCCTGCTCACCTTTTGCAAGAGCCTCGAGAATTTGCATTCGTTTTTGCATGAATTCGAAGTCATCGACATCTACAAGGTATGCTGATGGTTGCCCATGCTCAGTGATCAACACTGGCTCTTTAGAAGAGTGAAGTTCAGATAATATCTTAGTGGCTTGACGCTTCAGTGTTGTTACTAGTTCTACTCTCATAATATTCCCCACTCAAATAGTATCACTATAGTAGCACTTGCAAACCAATTTGGGAAATACAGCTAACACTGAGTTAATGGGCCGCGTTGCTGCGAAGCAGCGCTTTTAGCGGTCCAGCCAGCTTTGCTGGCGAACATTGAACGTATTGTGTACGCCCAGCATCGGCATCAACTAATGAGGTGACTTTCTATTATACATAAGCTCTGTAGGAAGATCACCGTTACTCTTTCTAAAAGAGAATAACTTACTGTTATTAAACGCTAACTACTAGCGAATAGCGAGGCTTGGTCTGAAGGACTGATATGTTGCTCCTGCAATATCTGCATTTCCACCATCCTTGGTGGTCAAGCCGCTAGCCCTGTTAAGGATTAAAGAGTGGAGCTGATGAACAAGAACATTATATGAGGCGTAGACTAGAGGGATACAGCAAGCGCCGAGTAATGAAAAGCTTGAAGTAATGGTTAAGAAAGCGGGGTTATGTTCACTGAGAGATGGATGGATCGTAGTTCACTCGGAGCAAAGAAGTTAGCAAGAAAGTTGAAGTTAGGACATTTTATTGTTGAGTGCTAGCCATGAACCGCCCTCGGCTCTGGCATCCTGCTTCGCCCTACCTCCTAAATCCATTTAGTCGTGTGCGGAGCCGCATGCAGGGTGGTGCGGGGGCTGGAGGCTAGACACCTCCGGCACCCGATTAGGCAACATTTTCCATCAATATTATTCTTGATTTTAATATGTATGTTTCATCAGCAAGTTCAACATTTAATTTTTCGCAAATCAAGTCGTGGTATGGTTGCTCTAATGTAATATAAAAACCATCTTCATCTTCTACTTCGATATTAAAAATGTATTGATGGTTACGTGCCACGTCAATAGCATCTACTGCTAGCGGACCTTCTTGACCTCTATTTTTAAACTCTAACAATTTTACTAAGCTTTTCTTATTTTCACTGAAGTCATCAAATAACTGCCCCATATTAGCTTTTACCTCATCACTCCATTCATTTGATACAAAGCTAGTCAATGCAGGGTGTAGTTTGTAGATATCTTTACTGCTATCTACATTCAGTACCTTTTGAATGTAACCATTCTCTTTGGGAGCATCCAAACCATACCTTTCCCACTCAATGCAAAGTTCTTTATTGGATAGATCCCTTAAAATCTTCTTTGTCCAATGATCATAATGTAGATAAACTTTTTTAAACTCATCAAGAGTCTTTTTGCTTTCAGATTCTTCTATTTTCAGTTTGGCTTTTTTTTCTTTTGATTTTTTGTGTTTTGAGTAACAATAATCAAAGCCTAAATACATTAAGTGACCAATAAGAGATCCAAGTCCTAAACCAATAAAAAGGACTACTACACTTTTTTGCTCACTCGAGATACCTGTAATATCAACTATTTTACTAATGTATTTCCACGTGAGTAACATGAAGATACCAACAGATATATATTTCACTGATGCCTTGGGAGAGGTTAAAGATGACAATACCTTAATAATTGTCGTTACACTTTCACTCATCAATTAACTCCGAATATTTGTTGTTGCATAACAGCTTATTGATTAGCAGCAGGATAACATACTGCTTTCTTGTCAGTTTCTTCGCAAAAATATCACTTGTAAGTGTTTGTTGTAAACATATTACCTAACAAACAGTTAACTAAGCCACTCATAGTTAACATAAGATAAATTTACCCTTTATAACCTACAATACCCCTGAGCAAGGTAATGTTTAAACTATTGATTTTAAAATATATCCTCTGTCTTCATCACATAGCCTCTGCAATTGCACTAAGTGGACATCCATAATATTTTTAACATAAGCTCGTGGTTAGAATATGTCCATCAGTCTTATGGCTTCTCTTAAGCATTCTGCTAGATAAATCACAACAGTTAACTAAGCCACTTCAAGATGGTAGGTGTGATTAACCTATTTATCTAGAGGCTTATTCACTGCGATGTCATCAACATCTTTTCGCTCTTCGCCGCGATGACGTTGCTGGGCCAATATGGCCTGTACTGGCTCACTTTCCCACTGGTGGCCCTGTTGGTATAAGGCTTCCAGAGTTTGGTTGAGTGTTTTGAGCGCCGCTGAGGTGGTTTTCCACTGAGCTTCTGGCAATGCTGCCGACCAGGTTTGTAAATCTTCACGCGCACGCACCTTAGCTGGCATGATGTCGTGATGGTATTCCAACATCCAATGAGCCAAATAACGTAACGTCAGCCAATACCAGCCGCGCCATAAAAAATAGCTCACCGGGTTATACTGCCAGCGCTGTTGTAACAGGCGTTGATAGCCAGCGCGGTTATATTCAGGCTCTGCAACATCAAGGGCCGCCAAAGTGGCATTGTCTTGGCCTTTAGTGTCTTGATATTCATCCATGTATTGACGGATGAACTCATATAAACAAAACGCCTCTTCCTGTGAGTGCACCGGAATACTGACCGCAGCAATACTGTTACTTGGGTCGTTAACATCAGGCGCACTTAAGACTAAAAACTGCATATTGGTCGCGGTAAATAGGCTCATCATAGATGAGGATTGGTACTCAATGGCCAGCTTTTCCCAAGGCACGGCCAGTAACTCTTCGCTGACCACCAAGCCTTTTTTATCACTAAAATACTGGCGCCAAGGTTGCGCCAGTTTGTAGAGGGGAATAAAACTCAGTAAAAATAAGATTAAACCGGGAATGAATACAGATTTTAGTCCTCTTGAGCTTTTAAACTCCATGAATAAAAATTGTCCGTCTAGCTGCCCGAGTAAGAATATTCCTCCTATTGAGAACAAAAAAAACGCTGAAATCAGTAAAAAGATTGACCAGTGGCTGCCCATAAGTGACGGTCGTTGAGGGATGGGCTGATTGGCTTGGGGGCGAGACAAGATCACTTCTTGGCGTTGGCCATGAACGCGCAGCGGTAACTGACTAGAGGCCTCCCGAGCCATGTCTTGTTGCTCCAACCAAAACCAGAGAGAAAAACCCATCAACAGAGGTAAGGTCATCGGAAGAAGCAGAAGTGGATTCCTCTCCATAGTTAATTCCCACATGCCATATAAGATCATACACAGAATCAATACACGCACCCAGATCAGCATTTGCGCCGCATGGACATTAGTGCTGACAAAGCTAAATTCGATAAATTGGCGAGTTTTACTCGATAAAAAAGCGCTGATACACAGCGGCTCTCGGCCGGTATTTGACGGCCTAGGGGCTAAGCCGATGCGGGCAAAATTATCACATTGGGCACTTTCACCACTGGTGAGCAAGCTTTTAGACGCTAGCTCCACTGCGCTATCGAGTGAACCGCCAAGGGCGGCGTCACTGTCTGACGTTGAATCTGTACCTGATGTGACATCAGCTGAACTGGGCATACTAGCCTCCTAAGAGCTGGGTTAATGCAAGCGGCCAAGGGGTTAACGGCTGTGAAGGCAAGGTATCACGCTGCCGTTGCCGGACTTGCACCACATTGGGGTTTTCTTGATCGCTTATGAGCTGTAATCCCAATTGGGTCTCCATAACCCCCAACTCACACAAGGGGCATATTAATTGTGGGGATCCCCATAATGTTGAAAGGGGAACTTTAGCCTCCATATTTCTCACTTGGTCACGTGTCAATAACAGTGTATCTGCATTGTTACTTATTGCTTGCAGCAGGTGCCGTGCAAGGATGCACCAATGTCGTAAAGGCAGGTCAGAGTGCTCCCTGCATCTCAAGACTTCCCATATCCCTATGGGTCAGATGCCTAAGAACGACCTTATGTGTAGATGCTTCTATGACACGCTGCGAGTACATCTGACCTCCACCGATGGAGGAAATGCCTAATTCAGTATGGAACTGAATGGGCCTTGTGGGCTCTACTAAAACCAATAACGTCCATGTTAAACGGCCAGTTCTACATCAATGTCTCTCGCTCATAGAGTTTCACTTTGTGAAACTTCGCCTTGTCATCGAAGCTCACAGCCGTATCTACACCCTTCTAGTAAAGCAAGCGTATTTCTTCGATTTGGCCTTGCTGGTTAGTTTTCTGGCTTATTTTTGCCCCCAAAATTGGTTTCGCAGATAAAAAGGCAAGTAAGCTGAATAAAGTTTTAGTTTTAGAAAAGCTAATGTAAAAGGCTTTTGTGTAGTCTATAAAGTTATGCCTGTCCCATCTCTTCACCATATCTTCAGTTGTAAAGGTCAGCATCATATGCTTTGGTCAAGAGAAGGATTAGAGCCTATTTTACAAATAAGAGCGGCTTTGGCAAGTCAGGAGGAGTGGAGACAACTATGGCGAACAGCGGTATTGAATGCTGCTTAATGGACTGGCTGCAGCTATAGATAACACTTCCTCAGACTGATGAGATAAGGCTATTATAAAACATCAATTCATCACTATAATATTAAGAATATTTTCAGATGTGAAATAAATTCTAATATAAACTAAATATGGCAAGTTGCTTGGAAATAATGCCAACATTCTTATGCTGGCATCTTCAATGCGGTGTCTATCTGTATTTTACTAAACAAAAATAGTTAAGGAGTAGGACAAGTATCACCATACCCAGCTCTCCCCCAACATACCATACTTCCATCCTCTTTCATGGCTGAAAAAGCGTAATCATTGGAATAAATAGCTGTTACATTAGTCAATTGTTCCTCTACGGTACTGGAGTCCCCTCCATAAGTCGCAGTCCCCCAACTGACCACGGAACCGTCATTTCTAAGAGCCGAAAAAGCACGCTCGTTTGAATAAATTGTAACGACTCCAGTTAATTGCTCCTCTACTGCACTGGAATTCCCACCATAAGTTGCATTCCCCCAAGTGACCACAGTACCATCATCTTTTAAAGCTGCAAAAGAACGCTGATTAGGATAAATGGCCACTATATTGATGAGCTTGTCATGTACAGTACTGGAATCTCCGCCATAACCTGCATTTCCCCAAGTAACCACAGTTCCATCATTTTTTAAAGCTGCAAAAGCGCTATAATTAGAGCTCATTGTTTTAACGTTAGTAAGTTGAGCTTGTACAGCACTGGAGTTACCACCATAACTTGCGCTTCCCCACGTCACCACTGTACCATCATCTTTTAATGCTGCCGAACTCCATTCTGCCGTATAAATTTCACTGACTTCGGTTAACTCATTTTGTACACTACTAGAATTACCGCCATAAGTTGCATTTCCCCAAGTAACCACTGTTCCATCATTTTTAAGAGCTGCAAAAGACCATTGATTTGCATAAATTACAGATACATTGATCAATTGCTCTGCTACTGCACTAGAATTGCCACCATAACTTGCACTTCCCCAAGTAACTACGGTTCCATCATTTTTTAAGAGCTGCAAAAGCACCTGTATTAGCATAAATTGCTGTGACACCAGTCAGTTCCGTTTGTACTGCACTAGAATTGCCACCATAACTTGCACTTCCCCAAGTAACTACGGTTCCATCATTTTTAAGAGCTGCAAAAGCACCGCTATTATTATAGCTACCCGTTGAATAGACTGTTTTGATATTCATTAATTGATCTTGTACTGTACTAGAGTCCCCACCATAAGTTGCACTCCCCCAAGTAACTAGGCTGCCATCGAGCCTCAATGCTGCAAAAGCATTCTTAGTTGCATAGATATCTATAACGTCTCTTAACTCACTTTGTACAACACTAGCATCACCACCATTCGCCGCATTCCCCCAAGCGATTACTGATCTATCTGTCTCAATTTTTGCAAATGCTGAAGAAGTAGACACTATTTCGCCAGATTCAGGTTGTGGTGCATAAAGATCATATTGACCATTTTGATGTAAATAACTACTCATTTGTACTAAATTAGGTATTAGATTATTATCACCACTTTCTAAAGGGCCAACTTCAGCACAAGATTCTAATCCAGCCTGTGAATCAATATCCACAGGCATCACACAAAATGATATTTTACTGCCCACAACCTCTTTTAAAGCCTCTGAATCTAGTGGTAAAACTCTTTGAGTATCTTCATTTCCTGTTCCTGCTTCTAATACAACTTCATCGGCTTTCCATTGCCATTGCGAATGACCTTCTGGTTTTGGGCTATCTTCATTCAACAGATATGTATAAGTTCCTGTCAGAGTATTCCCATTAGCGGTGCTGATCGAACCATTCGCCATAATGTTAACATTGCTAGCAATTGGACCAGGTCCTACTGCTGGACTAACAGGGTTCGGATCAACATCATCACGTAAAGCATCGCCATCAGTATCGGGATTATCTGGATCTGTCCCCATTAAAAACACTTCAAGACCTTTAGGTAAAGTATCACCATCATCATCTGACGCGCCATCATAGACAGGGTTATTTTCATCAAAGATATTGGTATAGGCTTTATACTCGGTCAGATCGGTAAGCCCATCTAAATCTGTATCTGTTTCACCTGGAGAGTTAGCATCATAGGGGTTCCAGCCATACATCCTTTCGATACTGTCATCTAGACCATCACCATCTGAATCAGCGGCCATGGCTGCAGAGGAAAAAGATAAAGCGACCACTAGCGTAGCTGACAGTATGGAAAGACTAAACTTTGTTTCGTATCGCTTCATTATAACCTCTTTGTAAATTAAACATGAATCCTAAGCAGAAAAATGGCACGTTAGGAATAACAAATAAAATAATCAACTAGACTAGTCGAACCTGAACACTGTGATGATGATTCTTGATTAATGTGGAAATAGATACCCAATCATAAATACAAGCTAACTCTTTTCTATCAACAGATGCTGCGAGCTAATATGTATATTATTGATGTGTAATTTACCTAAAGTCGCGGATAATTCAAAATCAGCTTACGTGGGTATTCCCCACTCTTCCTCCTTAACCATTAAAAAAATCATAGCCAGCTATTGTTAAGTAGTCGACCATATGCTTTTTAACATTTTATGTGTATGATCAGAAAAGATATGCACATCTTTAGTCTGCTGGGTATTGTTGGTGAAAGCAACGTTTGGTCACTGCCATTCATTGTTAACTTGCGAGGGTATAAGGGGACGGATCAAATTTGATCCTACGAAGAAACTAAGATACTTTTTCTCATCTGGACCTCCCGAATTAGAGTAAATAACCTATCTGATTTCTGTCCAAAACCGTGCTAGCAACCAAGAATCAAAAATCGAAGAAACGAGTCTTGGCTTTATACAAGGGTGTAGATACGGCTGCGGCCGTTGATGGCATGGATGCCATCGTCGAGCTTACATGGAAGTATTCACAGCGTACCGCAGAAGTATCTGCACATAGGCCCACGGCAGGTGATTAATCTAATTTGAAACTTTGGTCATCAATAAGCCAATCAAACACCAAACCAGCCCAATGAACCCCAGCTAAAAAGAGACTTGAAACTTGTTATCTGACAAGTTAACCAATTAATGTCCAAAAGAAGAGATGGGACAGGCATAACTTTATACTAAACCGCCGCTGACAACGACTGCCGTCCATCCATTGCATCCATTAGTGCGGCGGGCACGATCACACCGTCTAGGCTCGCTTGACTGACTTAATCAAGCTGCTGTTCACTGTTAGAAAAGCTGAAGAGGCGCGCACATATTATTGTGCAGGTTTCTCGTCGTACATTGGATGTTTATACATGTCATTGTGTCGCTTAATTTCAATCACTTCAAGTTCACCCAACGCACTAAGCAAGGGCACGAGTTGCTCAAGCAATATTTGTTTTTGTTCTAAGGAATTTGCAAAAAGAGTCCTAGAAAAAACTAAATTAATTTCATTAATAGAATCAATATCCAGCAAAAGATCATTTTTAAGATCAAACAACACATTAGCATCGGAGAATAAAATACTAAATTTATCAACTTTTGACTTAAAATTGGTCATGCCAAATGCCATCAAGCCAAATGCCCCCGCGCCAACAAATGCCAGCGGCCCTATCACCATCAAGGCAAGTAAACACACTAGAATACCGACCCAGGCTATGCCCCTGATGACAGTGTATGCCGCCTCGGGGATGACTTGTTCTTTAGTATAATGTATGCCCAATTTGGTTAACTGATATTGATAATGGTTATCTGGCAAGAACAAGTAGCGGTTCATGAGCATGCCTATAATTCCTACAGAAAGTAGTGTGAATATTCCTCCATACCCCATATCTTCTACACAAAATAAAAAAATGGGGAAAGAAAATCCGACAAGAATAGAAGCAACCCAACGAATTAAAGGCCCATGTTTTCCACTAAAGCCGATAAATTCCCATTCATAAATCACAGGCTCTTGGTAAACTTGCTGCTTTAACGCTTGGATCTCTTGCTCAGTGATCATGACACCTTACCTCCAACTGTGATAATACGGGTCGCGGGAGTTTTGGCGCTGTTTTTTAGCCCTAATTTTTTGAACAAAAAGACGTCCTTATCGCTTACTTGTTCCATTTAACTTTCCATCTCCTTTTCCACTTTCCACTTTCCACTTTCCACTTTCCACTTTCCACTTTCCACTTTCCACTTCAATACTGACGGCACTAAACCGCAACTTCAAACTGCCGCCGTCCATCCATTCCATCCATTAGTGCGGCGGGCACGATCACACCGTCTAGGCTCGCTTGACTGACTTAATCAAGCTGCTGTTCACTGTTAGAAAAGCTGAAGAGGCGCGCAGATATTATTGTGCCGGTTTCTCGTCGTACATTGGATGTTTATATATGTCATTGTGTCGCTTAATTTCAATCACTTCAAGCTCACCCAGCGCGCTAAGCAAGGGCACGAGTTGCTCGATCAATATTTGTTTTTGCTCTAAGGAACTCGATAAAAGTTTTCCGACAAATGCCAATCCAGACTTTTTCTGGGGCCTGATATCCAACATAAGATCATTCTTAGTATTAAACAGCACGTTAGCTTCGTAGAACAAAATACTAAATTTATCAACTTTAGATGTAAAATTGGTCATACCAAATGCCATCAAGCCAAATGCCCCCGCGCCAACAAATGCCAGCGGCCCTATCACCATCAAGGCAAGTAAACACACTAAGATGCCGACCCAGGCTATGCCCCTTATGACGGTGTAAGCCACCTCGGGGATGACCTGCTCTTGAGTATAATGTATGCCCAACTTGGTTAATTTATACTGGTAATGGTTGTCAGGGATAAATAAGTAGCGGCTCATTAGCATTCCTATAACTCCTACAGAAAGTAATGTGAATGTTCCTCCATATCCCACATCTTCTACACAAAATAAAAAAATGGGAAGAGTAAATCCTGCCAGAATAGAAAGAACCCAACGAGTTAACGGTGCGTGTTTGCCGCCTGCCCCGATAAATTCCCATTCATAAATCACAGGCTCTTGGTAAACTTGCTGCTTTAACGCTTGGATATCTTGCTCAGTGATCATGACACCTTGCCTCCAACTGTGATAATGCGGGTCGCGGGTTCTTTGGTGCTGCCCTGACTGCGGGGACTGACGTTGAGTGCCCCCTCTTGACTGCCATGAGCGACATAATACAGGTTTTGTTGCTCATCGGTTAGCGCTTGTGATGACGATGCCCAATTAAACGGCATTTTTATGGCCACCACCACGGTGTCTGTATCACTGCCCCCCAGCGTCAAGCTGTAAATTGCATTATCTTCCTTGTCGGTGCGCCAGCTGCCTTGTTGCTCATTGAGTAAAACTGGGGGACTGGGTGCTGGGGCGGCGCCCGAGATATAAGTGGCACTCGCTGGCATGCGGGTTATTTGCAGGCCAATATTGCGCCCCAAGGTAAAGGGCGGCAAGGTGATGCTCAGCTGCCACTGAGTACTGCCGGTGTCCATCCATTGACTCGGGGCGCGCGATAAGACCTTGTCTAAGCGCATTTGGGGACGATGTAATATGTGCTCTAACTGAGAGACTTCTTCCAATGGGCTCCAGCCTTGGCTGTCATTACCCCAGGTCGATTGCTTTAACCAGGTTTCCAGCTCCGAGCGTGTAAACACATTGATAATCACCACCGCCAGCAAATAAACAATGCCGGCCACCATCAGGGTGCTGATCATCCAAGGGGCGAGTACGGCACCGGTTGAAACGGATATAAAGTTAGGAGCAAAACGGCTCAGCACGGTAAAACCACTTTGCACAACAAAAACTCCAGCTTGCGCTAATGCTGCCCCTCCCTTTAGGCCATAGCCGATATTTTCCATTGAATCATTCTGCGGGTCTGAAAACTTATTCCAACTTTCCCACGCCTCTAACCCCGACGCGATTAAACCAAACACAGACACCACCGCCGTGTATTTGGCGAAGCTGCTGGCTAATTGCGCCTGTGTCACTGTACTGTCTTTAATGGCTTCTTTTAAACTCATCTTCAACAATTGTTCATCTTTGATGATTTTGCTCCAGGCGCCGTCTCTGAAGATGGCGGCGATGGCCGACACGGCGTAACTGCTGGCATACATGGCCTCACGTAATGCCGGATTAATGTCGGGGTGGCTGCCTGAGGCTTGCTCCATTTTAAAACCAATATCTTGTAATACCGCCGAGGTATTCCACAGGTTGAGCACCGCAACAATGCCGCCCCAACCGCCAATCGCCTTGCTGACTGTCTGGGTAGCGCTACTCGTTTGACGCCACAGGGAGGTGACATGCTCGTTGATGATTTGTTTGGTGGTATTATTGACGGCATCATTTTTTAGCATGACCATCATGGGTAAATCATTGGCCAACAGCCGCTGAATATTAATCTGCGCCGCTTTGGCCGTTTGGATTTGATGATTTTTAGGCGCCACATGCCCCGGACGAACATTGGTGACGTCCTCAAGCTCTTGCAGATACACATTGAGTTTGCTATGAAAAACCTTAAGCTCTGACTTATATTCGGGGTTGCGGATCACAATGGCCTCTTCGGTCATCATGGCCTCTAATAGCACTAATTTTAAGTTACTGGCGAGACTCAGGCTGGTTGACTTTTTTTGCCATTGACTGGGAAACAGCAAATCCATCGTTGCCCGCCAGCTATGCTGCGCTTGGCCCAAGACCGATTTTTGCAACGCCATAAAACTGAGTTGAACGGGCTCGATTAATGCCTTAAACCAGGCTTTTTCTTGAATTCGAGTATCGCCGCTAAGGCCATCCCAATCCGCCAATCGAGACCAAAAGGCACTCATATCTCCTGCGCTAGCGCTTGATAATACACTGCTATCTATGCTATCGACGACATCATTCAGCGCTTGCCAGTTCTGCATTGAGAACCCCAGAGAAGCCAAGGCAAACAGGTTTTTCGGTGAATCCAGCGATACGCTTTTATCCAGTGCCTTAATTTGTTCTTCTGTGGTCGCTACTTGTTTAATCACGCTCAGAAACTGACTGACTAATGTCAGTAAGTAAGCTTGCCCCTGCTCATCTTGATTATCTAAGCCGAGGGCTAAAGGATCGGTTCCCAGAGCGTCAAACGCCGCCCTAAAATCATCATACAAGGCGTTAATTTTCTCATCTTTACCTTGAAGTTGGGTGTAATGCTCAGTGAGGTACGTATCGATGTCGGTCCAGTTGACTTCATCACTAAATACCGTACTTGTCACCCACTTCTCTGTTTGCGCTTGGCTTGGGGTGAACCGATATTCATCTTGCAGCTCTGCTAGTTTTTGATTCGCCCTTGCTTGCTGCGCCGTTAGTACCTCTTGAAATTTGGCATTATTATTCATATCAGGATTACTTTCTAATCCCGCCTGCGCATTATCGGCTAAATAACGACAGCCTAGATACTCGGTGAGTTTTTTTTCAAATGCCAATACTTGCAGTGGATCGTCGCGTAATGATGGCGGCAGTTCGTCATATTCTAGGGTTGCACGACCAAGACGACGAGCCAGCTCCGCCATTTGTGTTATACCAATTGTATTAAGTAGTTGTTCATTCAGCGGGAATTCAAAGCCCTGAAGGCAAGGCGAATGATTGATGCTAATAGTTATTCTATATCAAAATCATTTAACGTAGCCTGGAGGGCTTTGAAACCCGCCCTCCGGGAGGCGCTCAAACATTCCACTTCTACTTTGCACTGATTCACAAGGGAACAACCATTCTTTCATCAATGCGCCTTGAATTGAAAAGTTTGAGCGTCTCTGAATTGATCATATATTTAATACAATTGGTATTCTGTATATTCTCTTCATCTCCCAAAATAGCGATACGTTTAAATCGATACATTAAGCTCTTTTCTTGCTCTTATTCTGGGCCTTTGTCTCAGTAAAGAAATCTGTAAATCCCTTGCCTGCGGCTAAATGAGTTTCCATTTTGGCCGTTTGTACCCGTAACTCCTCGCTCGGCTTAGCCCATTCGTCTTCGGCAAGTGTTGATGACCAAGCTTCAATACTCGCTGGCATTTTTTTCATCGAAAACTGTAAATCCCATTCGGCAACATAATAGGGGAATTTCCACCAACACAACACATTCCAAATATAAAACCACGCAACGCCAGTATAAGAAATTGACCATTCAAACTGAGAAAATTTAAACCAATATCTTGGCCCATGTTTAAATTTACGGTGTAATTCTGTGCGCTTTTCATCAAAGGTGTGGCGGCCAGTATGCTCAGTTTGAGCGGGGCAATGTTGCGGGCCTTGTTCCATAAAGTCTCGGATCGCCTCCCACTGCGCTTGGGCGCTAAGCACATTGATCACGGGTTGACGAATAAACCAATACATATCCTTTTCCTTATCTTCTATGGCCATGCCAAAGGTGTAAGTGGTCATGATATTGCTGCCCGTTGTGCCGCTGCTGCTGGCAATCCAAGTGATTAACGACTCCCACGGACAAATCACCGCCCTGTCGCTACTATCAGGGAAATAACACACCTCCCGCCGTTGGCGGTTAAAACGGATTGGCCGCTGGCTGGACTTTTGGTAGGTACTATACAAAATAGTCGAGGTCAACAAGAGGAAGGTGCCGATCCCAATTCCGAATAAAACAGGGTACACATCATCCTGCAACACCATCACTGTATATTCGGCATAACTGTGGGCATAACCGTCTCTTACTCCTTCAGCATAAATAACAAACAAAGTCAAAAATAAACAAAATAAAGCAAACGAACTTAACACTGAAGTGCCTAACTGTACTTGAAAGTCTTTATCGCGGTTACTCGTACCAATGTCTAAATAAACCTCATTGACGGCTAAAAAACTGCCATTAATATCCAGCCCCCCGCCCTGGGTGGTGGGCAGGGGTAGCGGCGATAAAAACAGCGCTTGGCCCAAGGGGATACTGCGCGTTTCACCTGCGGTGGGGGGATGATTGCTGACATCGAGCCCGTCGCTTGATTGATTGTTGGTTTTTTTGTTACTCACATAAGCTCCTGTCGATTTATTACGATAGTGAATGATAATAATGAGGGTATCAATCACCTGACTAACATTGTGCTTGAGGCTTATTCATTCAGCGCTTCTCCCGTGAGAGAGTCATAATTTAACGCCACTAATGGCGCATTAAGTTGGGCCGTTTTAAACATTTTCACCGCCGTTAATTGCTGTGATTGGTTTAGTTGCGATGTTTGAAAACGAATAATCTCCACATCATCACTGTGCACCGATGGACGATAATGCAGCTCAATGGCAATATTGTGCTGGGCATTTTGCTCATTGGGGTAGATGGGCAAGCCCAATGTTAATGGCTGTTCAAGGCCACTAAGTAAGCGCCACTGGCCAGATAACTCATGACTCCAAGGCTCCCATGTATTGGTGCGTAGGTCAATTTGCCAGTAAGCCGCGAGTTTAATATCGGCTTGATTAAGCTCACGCGCAGTGCACCCGGGCATGGACACCACCAACACAGCGCCTTTATCGACAACTTTGAACTCTATGCTCGGCTTGGCGACGATACGGGCCAGTGCCAGCTCCCCTTGAGCTAAACTGTCGCCACTTGGTGCTATGCCCCAACTGCTGGTTTTCACCCAGCGTAAATAGTCATTGAGCTGCGAACGATTATACCAAACCGTGCCCGCGAGCTGCAGTGCGCTGACCGCAATGCCAAGCAGGTTAGCACGGATGCCGATGGACAGTAGCTTGCCACTGTTAGCCGCCCAGGCTATCGCACGAAGCTCACCTGACGATTTCAGCACATTCTGCACAATTACCATTGTTCTAGCCAATGCAACTCCATTAATGGCGGTCAAACTGCTCTCGGCTCCTAAATTTAGGGCTGATTTTAATATCAATGCTTGATTACCACTCTGATACCCTTTTAACAAGTCAACAATAGCTGAGGAAGCCTTAATTATTGAAGAAATACCACTATAAAAGTAAGTAAACGCCCCTAAGATGCCCGTCATGCGACCTAAGCTGGCACCGTAGGCTAATTGTTGGCTGGCACTGGTAAATGCTTTTAGCGCTGCCATGTCTCTGGCGGCATACAAGGCTTGGGCGGCCCCAAAACTGGCGCCTAGGGCACTGGAGAGCGATTGACCAAGGTTTGCTACACTCACTTTAGAGCCCTCCGTAAAATAACTGGACACCACTGTTCGTGCATTGTTCAATTGATAAAAGGCTATCAATACCGACAGTCCGGCCAGCATATCACGGGGAAATAGGCGGGTATTGACTTTTTTGCTCTGGTCTTGTGCCAGTAATTTAAGCTCATTGAGTTGCGGCGCACTTAGGCCAGTGAGTTTAAAGCCCACTCTGCTGGGCCCATCCCCAAGCGGGGTCATGTTTTTCGCTAATGCGGGTTCAAGCTGCGCAAGACGAGCTTGATTGCTGCGAAACTCATTGTCTAGTTCCGCTATCCTGCTGAGCCTTTGCTGAGTTTTCCCTTTGGTGCGTATCTGTTTTCGAGTCTCGCGCTTTAGATTTTTTAGTGAAGTGTTCTTTTGCCTTAAACGTAACGCTTCAGCACTATCGGCTTTGAAGGCTTTAACCTCATCCTTGGTGGCAAATTCTACACGGGTACCTGTACTCTCGTGGGCGGCCAATACAGATAACCAAGTGGCATTAGGTAAATTACGCAATATTTTATTGGGATCAATATTCTGACTTTGATTGAGTCCATTAAACAGGGTTTGCGCTTCCCCAGCAAGGGCCAATTGATGCACTGGGGAATATACAGTGTGATTGATTTGATGAAAATGGGTCACGGCCTCATCGACCCCATTAATTAACCCCATGGTGTGCAAATCATTACTCACCAAACCATTAAGCTGTACACTGATATTATTGACATCTGCGACACTCGCTTCGGCGTCCATACTGATTTTTATTTCTTTGATTTTAGTTAATATTTGTTCTTGCAGTACTGCACTATTTGCCAAGGGTAAGGTGTAAAAAGCAGGATAGATTAACCAAGGTTTATCATTAAATAATGCCGTTACCATCTCTGTTGCTTTATCGGTACGGCAAATATCTTTAATGCAAGAATATTCTGTTGATAAGGCTTCTAGTACTTGCTGACTTTGATTAGGATCGAAATACCACGCAGACTGATAAAATTTATCTAGAAAATTTATCCTATCTTGGGTGATCAAGTCTAAGCGTTGATCCCACCTTGCTAGGTGCTCTCGTTGCTGAGTGAGAAAGGCTTCCATTGCTGTTTGGGTGATCACATCTTTAATGCCAAGAGCGCCGACATTTTCATCTAACACCTTCCACCAAGGTACACCATTAAGTGACTCATCATGAGTTTGTTCAAGATCTAAAATTAACGGCTCATACTTGTCTGCCAACTCAGGGCCAAGCAGTTGTTTTAGTTTTGCAAATTGCTTTTCTTCATTAATATCATCGCCTTGTTGTTTTAGTGCAATCCAATCGGCAATGGCCTCTTTGTGCGTGGCTGTTAACTCTGTTTTCGCATTTTCAAAGGCACTGTTGGTGAGCAATGGCGAGTTGTCTATATCTTCAGGCGTCATCTCTAATTGGGTTTCAATATAACAGCCTTCAGCATACTGCTGATTTACTGTTTTATTTTCTGCCCATTGGCTTATCCAACCTACAACGAGATCTTGATGGCTGGCTAAATCTCGCAGCACGCCGATGTCATCGTTTAAGACTAAATACAGATAATCATTTTCATGTTCGCAGTTAACCGTGCCTTTTAATGTATCAAGTAGCGTCGCCGAAAAGAGGGCTTTATGCTCCCAAGCATAATCAGTAAATTCATCATCAAATGCGCCTTGAGGAGGGACTTCGGTTGACGCTTGCTCTGATGCTTCAGCTAACCATGTTTGCGCTTGAATTGGCGTGAGTAGATTTTTAGCACCTTTAACGGCATTTACGCCTGACAATGACACTGATTGCATAAAGTGTTTGCGTTCAATTGGACTTTTTATCACTTGTGCACACTTTGCCGCAGTCCACTGGAGCTCACTGTAGGTCGCGAATAACAATGCCTTTTTTTCAAAAATCAAACTGGCTTCACCGACATTTTGGTTTCGGATGTCTGCACTCACTTCATTTTGACTCCATAGAAGTTGAGTGATCATTCCGTTTTCAATGCGGTATTCATGTAAAATGGCATCCGCAGTATCACCTACCACAATATATAACCAGCCATCACGCAATAACCTAATCCCTAAAGGTTTTGACTCTGTTTTATAAGGTAATTTAATATCTGTAGGTGATAAACGTTCTACCAAGCCATAGCGTAATGGGATAAGTTGTACTGCTTTTTTCATCAGTGGGCAGGGTGCAACTGGATTATCGGCTTCTTTGTTACGACCAGCTTTAGCGGCGTCATTGGGACTGCTCATGAGACTAATACTCCTTGATGTGTAGAGGTACGAGCCACTTGCGTATCAATATATGGCTTTTTATCTTGCAGTGAAGCGGCGGCTAATTGAGCCGCATGGGCAATCCGTTGTGAAGGGGTTTGCAAGGATTTATTATGGATTAGAGGCCAAATTTCAGGGTGTAAATGCTCGCCTTTATCGGCGAATACATCTTCACCTAAGTAGGCTAATACATTAAAAAAGTACAAAAGATCTTGTTCGAGAGTAAACCCTTGCGCTCTTGCAAAATCAGCCCAATAACGCACATCCCGTGCGTGTTGATGATGGGCTAGCTTAATTAATGTATCTGGAAACCATGTGTGTAGATGCTTACTGATGTTATTCAGGCAGTTTTGGTAACTGACCTCACCGAGTACATGCCATTGAGTGTCTGTTAGCTGCCAGAGTAAAGGATCCACTGGCAGAGGATAATGGTCATTAATAAGACTGTGCCATCCCATGGTAGACGGGATCCACACTTGCTCAACTCCTTGCCATAAAAAAGCACTTTTGGCTGAAAATAAACGCCAAGCTGCTTCGGGATCGGCAAGCTTATATAAAGCTTTGCTGCCGTACGGTGTGATGATTTGGATTTGTCGCCGCAATCTCTCAGTCTGAATGTCAAGTGACGCTTTACTACTAAAAAGGTAACCCCATCTTTTATCTTTATTATCAATGAACCAAGCTAACAAGTCGTTATCTGCAGGGTTAGCCAAAGATAGTTGAATTAAACATGGGGTGACTTCTTTTAATACATCATAAGGTTTAAGCAAATAAATCGGTTGATAAAGAGGGTTGCCTAAACGTAGGTATAGCTCTTTTTCTACATGTTCAATTTTACTGCCATCGAGCAACAAATAGAGGTATTGCTTGGTTAACTTAGACAAGGACGATATATCGAGTACTGGGTGGATCATGTTGCAGCTCCGCCATCAGAGCTTTTGTCTTGTTCACAGACCTCACAAATAGGATCATCTGTTTTAAGCGCAGCGATTTGTTTATCAGCGGCAATGGTCTGAGCAGCTGAATTCGTCGTGGCTGGACTCGCTGCCGCTTCTCCTCCCCCCATAACTGGCATGGGCGGACGCTCGCCAATGGCGGTGCTGGTATAGTCGCTGCTTAAACTTGCCTCGGCTAGCTGTATTTGCTCACCTTCAGCCAATATGGCCTCTGCAACGGCAAGCGGTAATATCGGCGCTTGACCGCCATAACCAGAGCCAGAGCCTGCGCTCCCGCCTGAGTTGAGGTTAATCGCAGCACCGATTAAGTGCACGCCGGCAGGGTCGATTTTAAGCACGCTGCCCCCCGCCTTGAGGGTGATTTCTGCGCCCGCTTCAATCACCACTTTTTGACCAGATGCCATGTACACTTCAATCCCAGCTTCTAATATTGAGGCTTTCCCGACTTTTTGATGCACACTGCCGCCGACCTCAAGACTGACATCGAGCTTAACCGCAGTACGGCGCTCGCCTTCAACCGTAAGATGGTCATTGCCCTTGATTTGGCTGACACCCTCGTTATCTACGAGTAGGTGCTTATCACGCTTAACGTGCTCAGCCATGTCGTTTTCGACTAAGGTGTTGATGTCTTTTTGCGCGTGCAGGTAAATTTCTTGCTTATCGAGCTCATCTTCAAACCTGAGCTCATTACTGCCTTCGCCTTTATGGGTTTGGGTTTTAATCACAGTGCGAGTTTTATGCTCAGGCAGCGCGTAAGGCACTTGATTGATGCTATGAAAAGTTCGCCCCGTAATAATCGGTTGGTCTGGGTCGCCCTCTAAAAAGCTCACTATCACTTCATGACCAATACGCGGCAGCGCCATCATGCCATATTGACCGCCAGCCCAACCTTGACTCACCCGCACCCAGCAACTGGCGCTATCATCGCCTTCGCCATAGCGGTCCCAAGGGAATTGCACTTTGACCCGACCAAACTCGTCACAGAAAATCTCTTCGCCTTCAGGGCCTACCACGGTAGCCATTTGTGGCCCCGTCACCAGCGGTTTAACGCAAGGGCCCGCCTGCCAGGGGTTACTGGCGGGAATGGCTTCAAAGTCGTTACTGTAGCGAGTCGGCTTTTGCGTGTTTGCCTCTTCAGCGGCAGCGCCTTGCTCACCCGTATGGATGACCTTGGTTAACACCCAGTCACGGTTAAGCGCCGCATCACTGTGCTCAGCCAAGGTAAACTTAGCGCCTGATATGGCCTGCATAATGTTACTGTGACCCACACTCATCTGCGCTTCTCGGCGTAGGGACTCTTGTCTTACTTGGGCAATAGGCTTACCTGTGGCATCACTTTTGTAACGCCCAGGATAATCAAAGTGTTCGTAATCTGCTTGTTGAAATGCTAATTGTTTACCCGTACTACTTTGCAAAAAACTGTACTGCGGTTTTTTAAAACTTTGATCTTTTAAACTCACAATGGCTGGCTTTATTTGATGCTGATATGCAAATGAACTGACAAAGGGCAATTCGGCCATACCACCGCTGAGGGCGTTGTAAGGGAAAGGAGTCGCGAGTGCACTCAATTTAGTGGTGCTGTCACAAAACACTAACGTGTGCTTGCCTTCTGTGTGCTCAAAATAGTAAAACAGCCCAACTTCGGCGGCTAAGCGGCTGATAAAGTCAAAATCAGTTTCTCGGTATTGGACGCAATACTCGCGTACATCAGATTGAAATCTGGCATCGCAGCTAAAAGCATGATCGCTGATCCCCATTTCAACCAGCAAGGTTGATATGATGGTCAACACACTTTGTTGCTGAAATATACGGCTGTTTTGCCTTAACGTCAGTCGAGACAAGGCCGGCACTAAAGTGATGCTATATTGCGTATGATGATGACCCGTATCACCTTTACTGAACTGACTGACAATACCATGAACGTGACGCTCAATGCTGTCACCTTTGCTCCAACTCATTAACCCTGCTTGGTCAACAATGGCTTCAGGGGTTAAATCATCGAAGCGACTTAATAAATTAAGTTTAACTTCAAAGGGTTGTGATAGGCTTTCAACAAACTTGAAATCCAGTACACCAAAGCGAGTGTCATCTAAGCCTTGGGCTGTAAAATGAAACCGCAATCCTGAGCCTAACTGCGCCATAGCGAATATCCTTGTGTAAATCGGTTCAATAAAAGTGGGAGCACCAAGAGTGCCCCCACTTTAAAAGGTGTACTTAACGCACTTTTTGAGCGTAAGCGCTCAAATGCTTATGCTTCAACCGGGGCACGCCAGTCATCAGCACCTGAAGTACCAGAAACAACGTGATCCCAATTAATTTTACGGTAGCCCATTGATACAGTGATCAACTGAGTGAAATCCGCTTGAGTAGGATCTTGACAATGAGGCATGCCGAATTCGATATCCACAATCGTGGCGCCTTCAAGTGAAGTGGTAAAGTAATGCTCTTGCTTACCTTCAATGGATGTACGGTACCATTTAAGTTCCACTTCAGTGATTTTTTCACCTGTTGCTAATGCGTTATACATTAACGGTACAGCTTTGTTCAAGGCAACGGTAAATTGAAATGGCTTATGAACGCGCTGACCTGAAGGCATACCAGACTGAGGATCGGTTGGCACAGTAACGACGTGATCAAACTGTTGAACCATCATTTGATCTGCATGGCCTTCAACAAAAATATCACCGACAGAATCAGCGGTGAATGCACCTGCTGTGATATGGCCCTGAGTTTCGCCTTTGATTGAGATATAACATGGTGTTGGCATAGGAATTCCTTTTATTAACAATTAATTAACGATACACGTTATCGTGATCTGCCCAATATACAGCAAGAATAATGCCAACTAACTAAGGCGTTGATTTAAAAGGATATGATAAAAATAGAAAAATAGGCTGGGCCATATATGGCCCAGAGCTGAGCAAGATCTGGCCCAGCGGGCAATATATGGCCCAGCTTTTTGGTTGATAATTGTACTCATGATTTTAAATTGGTTAAAAATTAAACTTGAGATATAAATAAAAACCTCTTCTTAAAACCATAAAAAAAGGTTTTTCTGCCTATGTGGCAGGTCACATTTAAAGCTGTTAATCGTGTCGCTAAACCCAATGTATCGGTTCAACGACAACAAAGAAATGTAATGTCAAACTGCTAGCTTTTGTGGCTAAGCCGTCAAGCCCAAACTTCAATAAAGAGTAAGCCCATGAGCATACGAGTAGTATGTAATTGGGTGAGAAAGCGCAGACAATAACGCCACAGAAACTAGCAGGAAGAAATTCAGTAATCGAAACCGGGCTGAGCCTTGATCCCATGATCAAACGCATGCTTAATCGGCAGCACTTCGCTGACAGTATCGGCTAATTCGATGATCGCTCGATGACACGCTCTGCCTGTGACGATGACATGCTGCATTTTGGGACGATTTTTTAGCGCCTCTATAACGCGTTCAACATCGAGATAATGATAACTGACCATGTAGGTGAGTTCATCAAGCATGACACAATCAATGCGCTCATCTTGTAATAATTTTTCGGCCGCTTCCCAAGCGGTTTTCGCCGCCTGAGTGTCTTTATCTCTGTCTTGGGTTTCCCAGGTAAATCCGGTCCCCATCACATGAAACTCGACGCCAGCACCTTCGAGTAAGGTCCGCTCTCCGCAATCCCAGTTTCCTTTGATAAACTGTACTACGGCGGCTTTTTTACCGTGGCCAACTGAGCGTGCTACGGTACCAAAACCAGAGGTCGACTTACCTTTACCGTTACCGGTTAATACCAACAATATTCCTTTCTCTTCTTGGGCGGCGGCAATTTTTGCATCCACCGTCGCTTTCACTTTCTGTTGTCTTTGTTTGTGACGCTCAGCTTTACGTTCTTCTGATCGACTTGGGATCTCTTGGTTATCTGTCATGATATTCCTGTATTTTCTAGGTATAATTTCAAAGTAAGCTTAACAAGCCATCATTTTAGCGCCGAGCTAAGATGCTCTCTATTTGTGCAATATCTAAATTTTGTGCTAATTGATCGGCAAATCGATTTAGCTGTTCCTCACGAATGCCATTAATATCAACGGCTGTTGCCTGATTAAGTCCCGCCCATTTAAGCAGTAAAGAACAAGCCTCTGGAGAATCAAATAATCCATGTAAATAGGTCCCTAATACCTGACCATCGCTGGAGAGTATACCGTCGTTAAGCAGCTCATCATCAACCTCCAACGTTACCGGTTGCTGTTGAGTATTGAGGATCCGTGATATGCCACAATGGATCTCATACCCTTTAACTTGAGCCTGCTCATCAAGCAAAGACAGCTGGCCACTCACTTGCCTTAATACCTTGTTGGGCTTGAGTTCAGTTACCAGTGAAAGATAACCTAGACCTTCTGTTTCTCCAGCTTCACCTTCAACTCCGGTAGGATCGTCAATCAGCAAGCCCAACATCTGAAATCCGCCACAAATCCCCAACACCTTCCCCCCATAACGCAGATGTTTCGCTAAGCCGATATCCCAGCCTTGCTGACGCATGAATGCTAAATCTGCACGTACATTTTTACTGCCAGGTAAGATGATCAAATCTGCTGCCGGTAATTGTAAGCTAGTAGACTGCGACTGTGTCTGCATTGATACGTAATGAAATTCAATCTGAGGATTTAAGCGTAAAGGGTCGAAATCGGTATGATTACTCATGCGAGGAAAAATAAACACGAGTACCTTAAGTTTATGACGGTGTTCTTTACCTTCTGACGCTGCTTTTAATGGTGGAACAATGGTATCTTCGGCGTCCAAATGCAGATCATGTAAGTAAGGTAATACGCCAAGTACAGGCTTATTCGTATAAGCTTCAAGCCAATCGAGTCCCGGCTGTAATAAAGATATGTCACCTCGAAAACGGTTGATCACAAAACCTTTAACCCTTGCCTGCTCAGACTCTGATAATAAGGCCAAGGTGCCCACTAAATGAGCAAAAACTCCCCCTTTATCTATGTCTGCAATAATGATAACCGGACAATCCACTTCCTCAGCAAACCCCATATTGGCAATATCACCTTCACGTAGGTTAATTTCAGCCGGGCTTCCAGCTCCCTCAACAAATATCGTCTCATAACTGGCGGATAATCGAGTAAAGGACTCAAGGACTGCAGACATAGCTTTAACGCGATAGCCTGTTTTTTCGTTAGCCCCTCCCCCTTGCAATCCAAAGAAAGTCTTTGCTTCCATTTGATCTAAAGCTTTGCCTTGCACAATAATTTGCGCACCGGTATCAGAGCTAGGTTTAAGTAAAATGGGGTTAAAATCGGTCTGCAAAGGTAACCCACAAGCGATGGCTTGTAACGCTTGGGCCCGACCTATTTCCCCCCCTTCTATGGTTACAGCACTGTTAAGCGCCATGTTCTGCGGTTTAAAGGGAGCAACCTTGACACCCCGTCGAGCAAATAGACGACATAATCCCGCAACTAACGTGGTTTTTCCTGCATCAGAGGTCGTTCCTTGTACCATGAGCACCTGAGCTGGTGTACTATCTTGATGTTTATTCGTAGACTTATGGTTTTTTTTATACTGCATAAAACCTTCTATATTATTATCCTTTCAATCAGAAAAGATGCTCCTGTCGTGATCGACACCACTGCATCGGTGAACACTGCAATGTTTGACAATCAGGCTATTTTTTATTACCCAAAATGAGTAGAAAAAAGACACTACCGATAACCGCTGTTATGATCCCGATGGGTAATTCTTGTTGGCTCAGTAAAGTACGGGCAAGTACGTCGACCCAGATCATAAATCCCCCACCAAACAAGGCCGTCGTCAGTAACGAAAAACGACCAGGAAACAGCATTCTTACTGTATGAGGGATCATCAAGCCCACAAAACCGATCCCACCACAATTAGCCACCAAGATGGCGGTAATGAATGAACAAAGCAGCAACATTTGTAATCGCAGTCGCCCCACATTAACACCCAATGTATGCGCAGTCTCATCTCCTGCTCGCATGGCCATGATCTGACGTTTATATAACAAAATGACCCCCATGGATCCGCTGACCACAATGGCAGGCAATAGTAGGCTTTCCCAACTGGCTTTAGCAAAACTGCCTAAACTCCAAAACAACACAGACACCGCAGCTTGTGGACTCGAAAAATACAGCAGCAGACTGGTTAACGCACCAAACATAAACGAAATAGCCACACCAGAAAGTAACATACGTTCAATTTGACTATTCATGCTTCTACCACACAAGCTCAATACCATCAGTACCGACAAACCCGCACCAATAAATGCCCCTAATGGCAAGGTTAACCAATCAAGCTGTGCCAACAGCCCTGAGCTTGAAAACAGTCCTGAGCCTGAAAAAAGTCCTGAGCTTGAAAACAGTCCTGAGCCAGACAAAAGTTCTGAACTGGCCAGCAGCCCACTGGCACCAAACAGCGTCAACACCACCACAGCCCCAAAGGAGGCCCCTGATGAAATACCAAACAGATAAGGATCCGCCAGCGGGTTACGCGTCACGGTTTGCAATACACTACCAGCAATGGATAAACCTGCCCCAGCAATAAAAGCCAGTAACGTCCGTGGAAACCTAAGTTCAATAATGATCCGCTCAGCAATCGCTGACACCTCACCAATACCTAAGTGATGATGCAGTACCACCTTAACCACATCACTAAACGACAGATTAGCAGCACCAAAACTAACAGCAGACATGATAGAGACCACGCAAAGGATCAATAAAGCAGTGATCACCCAGCCATGATTGATATTCAGCTTGATCATGTTTGGCTCCTTATCATCCTATTTGCCCCTCAACATCGTAATCATAAAAATAACTAATTTGTGGATTTCCATGTTGAGGGTGAGCTGTAATCGAACAACACACACCAAATACATCTGCTATCTTCTGCTCAGTTAACACCTGAGGAGGTGCCCCGTGGGCAACACATATTCCGCCATCCAATAGCAATAGCTGATCACACATGGCACTGGCAAGATTAAGATCGTGTATCGAGGTGATGATAGAAATGTTAAGGCTACGCAGTAATGCTAAGATCTGTATTTGATAGTGAATATCAAGATGATTGGTCGGCTCATCTAAGATAAGTAATTTAGGTTGCTGGACGATAGCCCTAGCAATAAGTGCCCGCTGTTTTTCACCACCAGAAAGATGCTCATATGCTTGATTTTCTTTATGGCTCAAACCCACTTTAGCCAAAGCGTCAGTGACTCTTTCCTTGTCATTAACATTGGTGATATCAAAGGGCCCCTTATGCGGGGTTAACCCAATGGCCACCAGTTGGATAGTGGTCAAATCAAAATGATGAGGAGTGTCTTGCAGTACTACTGCAACTTGCTTAGCAAACTCTTTCGCCGAAAAAACCGAGATATCATCACCAAATAAGGTCATGTTGCCCACATTAGGCTTAATATAACGATATAAACAGCGTAATAGGCTAGATTTACCCGCACCATTTGGACCAATAATGCCTAACATTTCTCCCTGATTCAGCGAAAAATGGATATTGGATAAGATGTCACGCCCCTCAACGCGCCAACTTAAGCCTTCGACCTGTAAAACCTCGGCCTTAGATGATATTGCATCTGGCATGTTACGTTGTCCCGTGACTTCAAGAGGCACTATTATGTCGTTTTTAACTCCCAAGGCCAACTAGATCAAACGATTGTCTTTTATTGATCTTACAGCACATGAGCAACATCATCACTTACACCCCAATGTAATGTGGAAAAATGCACACCTTGAGCATCAGTACAAACGGTTATTTTCACTACACTTGCAGACGCGAGCGCAAGATGGGTATAAAAACCTACTGCACCAGTAACCCCAAGAGCACTGGATATTAAATGCCGGATCACCCCCGCATGGGTCAATACGAGTAAAGATTGCCCGCTATATTGACTCAATATATGTTCCCAGCTTTGATTTACTCTCGCCTCGAACGCTTGCATTGTCTCACCATTGGGAGGCGTAAATGCCCATGGGTTTTTCCTATACATGTCAAGCACACCTGAATGCTCTTCATACAGGCTCTCTAAAGTTTCGCCATCCCAATCACCAAAATCAATTTCCTTAAACCCCTCTTCCATTTTCAACGGGATCCCTTGTTCAAGGTACAGTTTTAAGGCAAATTCACTGCAACGTCGCAGAGGAGAACAAATCAGCTGATTGAACTGAATATCAATCCCTGTCATCGCCTTTTTCATCTGTTCGATACCAAGTTGACTCAAGGCTGTATCTGTCTGGCCCCGCAGTATCTCTCCACCGACACATTCGCCATTAAGCATCAAATAAAAAGTCGTGGTAACACCATTACTCCAATCATGAGTGTCATTATTTTCCATGTTATCTCCTCATCAGTGATCTTTCATCAGTTGGCTATTTGGTTTTCGTGTTAACTCATATGTTGTCACTCTCTACAAGCTAACACTGTTAAAAGTAAATTCAACTTGATGTTAATGTTTATTCAAACTTATTCTCCTCTTAAGGTCACTTGAGAATAAAATAGGTCACTCGACTATCGCATTGACTTGGTTTACTATAGCCGTCTATACGTATAAACATCCAAACAGAATGTTATTCCAAAAACACTCATGGTCGTGTCAATGACGTATTCGAACATACATAAATGACTGAATTATAATAATATAAAAAATCAGAAATGTAGAAATAATAAACATATGCTTAAGTTTGAGCAATTTAGCCGTTACAGCAGGTAGAATTTATGACCACAAACAGCCTCAATATTCCGAATAATATCAATGAGAAAGGTCAGCAACTCAGCGCTACATTGGCCAAAAAACTGAGCCAAGGGATCCTCATTTTGGATGGTGCTATGGGCACTATGATCCAAGACTGTAAATTCGAAGAACATGATTTTCGCGGCCAGCGATTCAAAGACTGGCCCAGCGATGTTAAAGGCAATAATGATCTGTTAGTGCTCACTCAACCTGATGCCATCAAGCAAATCCACACACAATACCTGCTTGCAGGTGCTGATATTATCGAAACCAACACCTTTAACGCCACCCGTATTGCCATGGCGGATTACGACATGCAAGACTTGTCGGCCGAAATCAATCTTGAAGGCGCACGTTTAGCCCGCGCCGCCTGTGATGAAGTCACCGCACAAACTGGCCGTGCTTGTTATGTTGCTGGTGTGCTTGGCCCGACCAACCGTACCTGCTCTATCAGCCCTGATGTGAATGATCCCGGTTACCGTAACGTCAGCTTCGATGAGCTCGTCGAGGCTTATGTCGAATCGATCACGGCACTGGTTCAAGGCGGTGCTGACATCATTATGGTAGAAACCATTTTTGACACCCTAAACGCCAAAGCGGCCCTATTTGCTATCGAAACGGCCTATGATCAGTTCGGTGGCCGCTTACCCATCATGATCTCAGGCACCATCACTGATGCATCGGGTCGTACCTTGACGGGCCAAACAACTGAAGCCTTTTATAACTCGCTACGTCACGTTAAGCCCCTATCTATCGGCCTTAACTGTGCCCTAGGGCCAAAAGAGCTGCGACCTTATGTCGAAGAGCTGTCTAAAATTTCAGAATGTTTCGTCTCAGCCCACCCCAATGCGGGTCTGCCCAATGAATTTGGTGGCTATGATGAAACGCCTAAGCAAATGGCTGATATTATTGGCGAGTGGGCCCAAGAAGGCTTTCTCAATATTATCGGTGGTTGTTGTGGTACCACGCCAGAGCATATTCGGGTGATCCGCGACGCCGTCATAAAGCACCCTGCTCGTCCACTGCCAAATATTCCGGTTGCTTGTCGTCTATCCGGGCTTGAACCGCTGACTATTGATGAAAACTCATTGTTTTTAAACGTGGGTGAGCGCACCAATGTGACTGGCTCGGCAAAATTTTTGCGTCTTATCAAAACCGGCGCATACGAAGAAGCCCTTAGTGTCGCCCGCGAACAAGTAGAAAGCGGCGCGCAAGTCATCGACATCAACATGGATGAAGGCATGTTAGATGGCGCAGAAATGATGCATAAATTCCTCAACCTTATTGCCTCTGAGCCGGATATCTCACGCGTACCAATCATGATCGACTCCTCTAAATGGGAGGTGATCGAAGCCGGACTTAAGTGTATTCAAGGTAAAGGCATCGTTAACTCGATTTCCTTAAAAGAAGGCGAAGAAAAGTTCATCGAACAAGCAAGGTTAGTCAAGCGCTATGGCGCTGCCGCCATTATCATGGCATTTGATGAACAAGGCCAAGCCGACACCAAAGCACGTAAAATTGAAATTTGTACCCGAGCCTATCGCGTGCTGGTTGATAAAGTCGGTTTTCCGCCAGAAGACATTATCTTTGACCCGAACATTTTTGCTATCGCCACTGGCATAGAAGAACACGACAACTATGCCGTCGACTTTATCGAAGCCACTGCCGAGATTAAGCGCACCTTGCCTCATGCCATGATCTCCGGCGGTGTGTCCAATGTATCCTTCTCATTCCGTGGTAATAATCCGGTGCGTGAGGCGATTCATGCGGTATTTCTCTACCACGCCATTCAAGCGGGAATGGACATGGGCATAGTCAACGCCGGACAACTGGCGATTTATGACGATATCGACCCTGAATTAAAAGCAAGGGTTGAGGCCATCGTCCAAAACCTGCCTTGTACTGCACTCGATGCTAACGGTGAACCAAGCAACAACACTGAACTCTTATTAGAAGTCGCTGAAAAGTTTCGCGGTGACGGCAGCCAAGTCGCAAAAAAAGAGGATCTTCAATGGCGCACTAAATCAGTTAATGAGCGCTTAGCTCACGCTTTAGTGAAAGGCATTACCGACTATATCGATGAAGATACTGAAGAAGCACGCGCGGCGGCGACTCGTCCACTGGATGTGATTGAAGGTCCGTTAATGGACGGGATGAATATCGTTGGCGATCTGTTTGGTTCTGGTAAAATGTTCTTGCCACAAGTGGTAAAATCGGCCCGCGTGATGAAAAAAGCCGTGGCGTATCTCAACCCTTATATCGAACTCGAAAAGACGCCAGGTCAGTCCAACGGTAAAATTTTAATGGTCACTGTTAAAGGTGATGTACACGATATCGGCAAGAACATTGTCGGTGTGGTATTGGCCTGTAACGGTTATGAAGTGATCGATTTAGGCGTCATGGTGCCGGTTGAGAAAATTATTGATGTGGCCGTGGCTGAAAATGTCGACATCATCGGCATGTCAGGCCTTATCACTCCGAGCCTCGATGAGATGGTACATAACGTCAAGTCCTTCCATAAAGCTGGACTAACAATCCCTTCGATTATCGGCGGCGCAACTTGCTCTAAAATCCATACTGCAGTCAAAATAGCCCCTCATGCACCAACCGGAGCTATCTATATTGCCGATGCCTCACGCGCCGTGCCTATGGTGTCAAAACTGATTAACAACGAGACACGTCAGGCGACCATTGACGCTGCTTATGAAGAATATGACATCATGCGCGAAAAGCGTCTGTCACAAGCTAAACGTAAACAAATCACCTCCATTGAAGCTGCGCGTGACAACCGCTGTCAGCATGATTGGGACACGTATGCCCCGTTCGTGCCTAATGTGCTCGGCCGTCAGGTATTTGATGACTACCCGCTGGAAGACTTAGTTGAGCGTATCGACTGGACGCCGTTTTTCCGCAGCTGGGAGTTACACGGCCACTTCCCTAAAATCTTAACCGATGATGTCGTAGGAGAAGAAGCCACCAAGCTTTTTGCCGATGGCAAAGCCATGCTGAAACAAATCATCGAGGAAAAATGGCTAACCGCCAAAGCGGTGATCGGTTTATTTCCAGCCAATACAGTTAATCATGACGACATCGAACTTTACACCGATGAAACGCGCACCGAGCTTGAGATGACCACCCATCACCTGCGCATGCAAATTGAACGTGTGGGCAACGACAACTTCTGTCTGGCCGACTTTGTTGCGCCAAAAGACTCAGGCGTCGCCGATTACATGGGTGGCTTTGCTGTCACTACCGGCCATGGCATCGACGAACATGTGGCACGTTTTGAAGCCGATCACGATGATTACAACGCCATCATGCTCAAATGTCTCGCCGACCGTTTAGCCGAAGCCTTTGCAGAACGTATGCACGAACGCGTGCGTAAAGAGTTCTGGGGTTATGCGGCGGATGAAGTGCTCGATAACGAGTCACTTATCCGTGAAAAGTACAAAGGTATTCGTCCTGCACCTGGGTATCCGGCTTGTCCCGATCACACCGAAAAAGGCTTGCTGTGGGACTTACTTAAACCCGATGAGACTATCGGACTTAACATCACCGAAAGCTTTGCCATGTTTCCAACTGCTGCGGTATCTGGCTGGTACTTTGCCCACCCTAAATCGCGTTATTTTGGGGTGACTAATATTGGCCGCGATCAGGTCGAGGATTACGCGGCAAGAAAAGGCATGAGTGTGGAAGAGGTTGAGCGCTGGTTAACACCAGTTTTGGATTATGATGTTGAGTGATCATAGACTCACTCTTTGTGGGCTTGAGTCAGGCTTCGCCTGACAAACATCGTGGAATGCCATTCCTTCTTGCAATAAAGAGTAGGGCAAGGAGGGCTGCTCGTCGGATGTGAATGGATTCACTAATGCCGCGGTGACATGGATGTCAAAGAGCGGCCTCATCAACAACATCCTTGTTAATAGCCAGTTCGGTATCCTTACCTCTCGCTTAGAGAGCTTATTGCAATAAGCTTCGCCCTTACATCCACCTATGGCGCCCCGGCGAAATCCTTCTGAAAAGCGAAGGATTTCCAACGGAAACAAGTTGTAACTTTGGGCGGCGCTTGGGATAGTTGAAATATATGCCTGTCCTGTTTTTTAATACAATGTAAATTAATAACCATATATTTAATAAAACAAGCTTAACTATCACTAAGCCAAACCATAACCTTTTTCAGCATTCTTACCGTAATACGAAAGTACTCTTTTAGATTTTTTAAAATAACGAATCCAACAAAAACGAAATATAAATTCAAAAGCCATAATCCCTGGTTTTTCTGATATGTAGCTTTCATTAAAAAGATAAATAAGTAAAAAATAAATAACGACGCTAAGTGTAAAATAAATATCTATATATAATGTTATTTTGTTTGGAATATGCTCTTTCTGTATTTTTAATATTTTCAATATGGCAAAAGAAAGAAAGAAACCAGGTAGTACTCCAAGCATTAGAGCATAAATATCTAGTGCTTTATCGAATATCAAATATTCCCAAACAATGTGAGTTGCATAAAAAATAATAACAATTAAATATCCCACCATAGATATGGTTAGATATGCTTTTAAAAACCTCAGCCAGCCACCATAACCTAACTCCTTAGCACCTATTACAGCTTCTGATTCTTGTGTACCATCTATATTTTTACTGCTCATAAATCTAATATCTCAAAATGTCATCTAATAATTTTTTCAAAAAAGGTAAATACTTAAGTAGAATCCAACCAATACTTAACGTAATCGACAAACCTATCAACGTTATTCCACACTGGGTTAACTCACTTAAATATCAATAATTTAAATTGGTTTTTCATGTAGTTACATTATATTCGGTCGCTTAACAGCTACCGTTCTTGATCTTTTTCTCTAACAGATATCTCTAAATAATCAAGAGATATCTAACATTATATTTATAATTTCGCGACATTTTAGTTAAGATTAATTTTATGTCAAGAAAAAGTATTACGACTCCTAAGGCAGAAGATTAAAACTTGCTAGGATCACCTTTTCAAGATAATTAATAGCAAATCGAATCACCCACCCTCACGCTACTTTGAGTGACCAATATTGGTCGCGATCAGGTCGAGGATTATGATACTGAGTGATCAGAATTGGCTTCACGTTCACACGGTGTAGAGTCGGTAGCCCTGAGCGGGAGGGCAACTTGTTTGCTCGGTGGACAAAGGCCTAAATTAAAGTCGCAGTGTTCCACTCTGCACAGGGCAAGGAGGACTGCTCGTCCTTATCCTCCTTGCATCCACCTATGACGCCCCGGCGAAATCCTTCTGAAAAGCTAAGGATTTCCAACGGGGACAAGTTGTAGCGTTAGCCTTCATTTTAGATAGTTTAGAGATAGTTACTTCACTGGGCTCCACGAAGTTAACTTACCTCCGGCAAAGCCGGAGGCTTATTTAGGAGTCCAAAGTCATAGCCAGGCCATTGTTAATCAATAACATACCGACATCCCCGCGAACCAAAATCAAAGCCCAAAATCAAAGCCAGCCATTGTTAATCAATAACATAACGACATCCCCGCGAGCCTTCAACGTTCTGCAACTGTCAACTCATGAAAGGAAGGAGTGTTAAGCTCATATAACTAAGTGCTCTTAACAAAATGAGGTTTTTTGTCGTAAAAAGTTGATTTTCAGGCAAGGAATATCTGCTCTGTTGATAAACTGAGGAAGATTCTATTGGGGATATATTAGAGCTCTGTTGCACTTATTACGTGAATCCAGCGTCTAGCCTACTTTCAGATACTCACAACTCGAGGAAAAATGCCGTCGTCTTTTATTTAAGTGTTAGAAAATCATAGCCAGCCATTGTTAATCAATAACATATCGACATTCTAGCGAGCGCTCTATGTTTTGTAACTATCAACTCATGAAAGGAAGGAGTGTTAAGCTCATATAACCGAGTGCTCTTAACAAAATGAGGCTTTTTGTCATAAAAAGTTGATTTTCAGACAAGGAATATCTGCTCGGTTGATAAACGGGAAATCATAGCCAGCCATTGTTAATCAATAACATACCTATATTCTAGCGAACGCTCTATGTTTTGCAACTATCAACTCATGAAAGGAAGGAGTGTTAAGCTCATATAACCGAGTGCTCTTAACAAAATGAGGTTTTTTGTCGTAAAAAGTTGATTTTTAGACGAGGAATATCTGCTCTGTTGATAAACTGAGGAAGATTTTATTGGAGGTATATTAAAGCTCTGTTGCACTTATTACGTGAATCCAGCGCCTAGCCTACTTTCAGATACTCACAACTCGTGGAAAAATGCCGTCGTCTTTTATTTAAGTGTTCACAGTAACGACTTAGCTCTTGCAATGTTCCTACTGGTCCATGAAATAGATGCCCAAACTCTGTGGTGATTTTGAGCCAATTTTCAGCAGGAATGTTTAGCCTCGTTAATATCTTATCTGCATTGGCTGAGATTGCTCCGCGTTTATCATCTCGAATAATACGGCCTGTTTCATCAATTAATTCAAGATAGTCTTTCAGCGCGAAGTTTATGCCTTTGGGTTGATTCAGCCGTTCATCCCCAATAAAAGGCAGTAATCTGGTAGGCTGCTTTCCATTAATTGCTGCTTTGACTCGCAATTGAAGGCTGGTGTAGTCTGAATTCTCGGGCGTATTGGCAATCTTAGCGCGAATAGGATTAAGCTCGACATAAGCCATACAGGCCAGCACTGCCGCTTCATCCAAAAGCGCTTGAGATTTAAACCGCCCTTCCCAGAAATGACCTGTGCAATTATCTTCAAAGTTGGCTTGTCTGGCAATCGGCTCATTAAGGCATCGCATAAACCAGCTAATATCACTCAGTCGTGAGCGGTAAGTTGCAATAAGATGTTTTAATTTAGCCACTTGGTGCTCATCAATCACTTCACCTCGAGCAAATTTTTGTGTGAGTGCTGTGCCGTTAAAGCATTGATGCCATTGTTCTACCACCTCCCTATCTGACCAGACATTGGCTTTATCTAAATCGATATATAACACAATATACAAATGATTACTCATCACCGCATAGGCAGCCACATCAATCGCAAATACTTCAGATAATTTAAGAATTTGCGCCTCAACCCAACCGCGTCGATGGTCATAGTTTTTACCTGTGTACTTATCATCACCACAGAGATATGCGCGGCGCACGACACGGCTACAACAATGATAATAAGGCGTGTCTTCGATACTGATTAGCGTTCTTCTAGGCTGTGGCATAACTCACTCCAATGATATCACCATGATTAAATTTTAGTCGCAGCGACAGGAAGTGCAATTAACAATGGCTGTCTATGGATTTTGTGACAGCGACAGGAAGTGCAATTAACGATGGCTGATGAGATGGACGCTCCCTAATTCGGCGTCAATGCGCCAAACTGATATTGACCATTCAGTTACATAAGGAGCGTCCACTATGAAAGTTACCACTATTGCGATTGATCTTGCAAAGAATGTATTCCAAGTACTTGGAATGACTGCAGATGCTAAAAAAGTCTATAACAAACGGCTGAATAGAAATCAGCTTAAAGAGCTGCTATGCAACACGCCTGCTTGTACTGTGGTTATGGAGGCCTGTTATTCATCACACTATTGGGGGCGTGTCGGTTTACAATTTGGCCATAACGTTAAGTTGATACCCGCTCAACATGTTACCCCATTTGTTCGCGGCAATAAAAATGACAGTAACGATGCATTAGCTATCTTTGAAGCAAGTTCAAGACCTAATATTCGTTTTGTGCCAATTAAGTCAGAGGCTCAGCAAGAGGTCTTGATGATGCATAGAATAAGAGACCGGTTAATCAAGCAGCGCATTGCTTGCACCAATCAAATTCGAGGATTATTGGTTGATTTTGGCTTTGTTTTCCCACAAGGTTTTACCGCTTTTGAACAAAACATCTGGGATATTATCAATGACAGTGAGCAGAGACCTTTACTCAGATATCTCCTCAACCAAGTTTATGATGAATACTTGCAAATAACTAAGCAACTCAAAGACCTCAATAAGTTGATAAAACAGAAGGTAGAGCAAACCGAAACAGGACAGATACTGCTCAGCATACCGGGTATTGGTCATGTAATAGCCTCCGCTTTTGAAGCTTGTATCGACAAAGGCCAGGCTTTTAATGGCCCTAAAGAACTCGCTGTCTGGCTTGGGCTAACACCGAGGCAATATGCCTCAGGAAATAAAAGCCAGATTTATGGTATTACTAAGCGTGGTGACAGCTATTCACGGAAACAACTCATCCATGGGGCGAGAACTGTTGTCAGTCATGCACACAAAAAAGATGATGCACTCAACCAATGGATAACCCAATTAAAAGCGCGAATAGGCTTTAATAAGACCGCAGTAGCGACGGCACATAAACTGGCAAGGCTGATGTGGGTATTATTGAAAAAACAAACACGTTATCAAGCACAAATCGGCCAAACGGCAGAGATAATATTGTGCGTCCGATAATGTTAACGGTATCGACTATCAAGCAAAGCTCGTTCAAGACAAGGGCCTGTACTGAGCCCGAGTGGCTGTTGTGAGCGCTTGATAGTCACCTTTTAGGTAAGTGTTAAATTGATGAGAAAAGACTCAGTTCATCCTACATAAACCCGTTAGAGACAAGGGTTAATAACCCGACTGGCTGTTCAAATACTTTTAGGTGTGTAGGTACGGAATTCATCAGGGGCGCATTTTCTCTAAAAAGAGAACGTGTTAAGCCCGCCTCTTACTATAACAAGAAGGTCAGCACTATCGCTTAAAGCGAAAAGAGTCAGTCAATACACACGTAACGAGAGGTAATAGTTAACAAAGAAACTAAGGTCAAAAATACCTTGGTTAGATGAGTATTACCTTGACTAACCGGGAGCGTCCATATATGTCTATGGATTTTTGCTATGGATTTTTGTCATCTTTAAATAAAAGATATGATTGTCATGCTTTTTTGTCCAAGATTATCTCAGATAAGCCAGTCGACATAGGGATATTAGTGTTTTTCTAGGTAGAATATTAACCTACTGCAAGCGATTTAAACCAAGGATTTATCTTGCACTGACATTCTTTGCAACTGATCATCACGCCGTTTTAACGTTTTGCGCTTATACATGTCTCTGTCAGCCATTCTTAACCATTCACAGGCACTTTTAGCCCCCGTATTAAGTGCGTAACCATAACTGATCCCAGCATCTTTATACACTTGATTAATAATGGAATTTGATAGCTCATCAAGTTTTTTCAACATATCAGAGATTTGATCTTGTGGAAGTAAAATAACAAAATTATCCCCCCCTATTCTAAACAAATTGACACTATCTAACAGTTCACAACTTATTTTTAGCTCTTTGGCAGCATAGACCAATAAGCTATCTCCTTCCTGATGCCCTAAATTGTGATTAAGCAATTTCAACCCATCAAGATCAAGCAAAATAAGCGCGAATGTATTCTTTGTATCGACCCCAAAAAAGGTCTCTGATAACATATGTTCATCGAATGCATGTCGGTTAGGTAGCTGAGTTAATAGATCTGTCCTCGCTTTCTCCCAAGCAATTCTTAATGTTTTTATATAGGTTTGACGCTCTTCAGACAACAATTTTATTTTGTAGGCTAACGCCAAAGATAACATTAACGCATCAGCAGTTCCGCCGATTAAGGTGGCCAATTCCGCATTTTCAATTAAATCTGATGTTATTCCCATATTACCCGGCAGTATGATCACTGCCGGTAATAAAAGGCACGTAAAAGCAAAGATAAAGTAACGAGCTGGATAGAATCCTTGAATTAAACACACATTACCACATGTGATTGCCAGAACTATCCAGAGCATGATCAATACTGAAGCGATAAGCGCAGTATAAGAAAGTAAAAATACACTCGTTGGCAACGCAATAATGCATGCCCACATCAACAATTGGCTCAACCTCCATAACTTAGGTGAGTACTCAGGGAGCTGTAGAAAGTGTTTATAAAATAAGATATTAAAGATCGGCAAGCCGATAAAAAACAAATGATGCATCTCTAGCTTGTGAAAATCAAAAAGATGTGCACCAAGATGAAAGGTTAATGCCCAGCCAGTAAAGTAGGTAATCACATAGAGTCCGTAATAGAGAAATGCACGATCTCGAGTAGAAAAATAAATGAGTAAATTATAACAAGCAATAAATAGCAAACCTCCTAAACAAAGCATGACCAACATAGCTTCAATATCTGCATTTTTTTTATGCTGATAGTAAGGTTCAATCTCTAGCTTAGGAAAAGATGAAAAGTAACGGCTATCCATCCGAAGTACGAACCAGTAATTAACGCCATAATGAAGCTCAACCTCACGTCCATATTCAAACAAAAATTCATAAGGATCATAGTAGCCGCTATGGCGAATCTGTTCACTTCCATCACTGCCCAATAAAATATAGTCTACTGATTCAATGATAGAGTTTCGAACATTAATAGCCCATTTAGTATCTCGAGTATATATTTTAGCTGGCACAACCAGCCAATAATTGCCTCCAGTCAAACTAATAGCATCGGCCTTATCTAATGTCGACATCCAATCCGTCACTTCGGTGTAGGCTTGTGGTGTTTCTTGCCCTGCTTCGGCATAAAAAATAAAAGATTGATCCAGTGAGGGGGCACAGAAAGATGAGAAGCTATAACCGAAAAGGTTAACAGACAGTAATAATAACATTATCACTTTATGGATCATCAATAGTAAACCCCTGATTAATAAATACAAAAATCCCCATAATAATGACTCATCGGTTTATCGAGCATTAATGCTATAGAAAAATATTATTTTATTATTCTTAACCATTTAAGTTTAGACCTATTTGGCGCAGGAATTAGATTTAAAGTATAAATATTGCTCAACCTCAATCAATTGAGTGTAAGGCGTCGATGATGAGGGTTAAGTAAAAAACAACACCGCAATAAGGCCATTGGAAGCCTAGGGCAAGGTTTATTGACCCTTTCTACTGCGTTGCCACTTGTTTGTGTTGAATAACGAGACAACACAAACTCAGTCTTACATGAAAAACAATTCCCTTTAAAAACAAAAGTTAAGAATAAAATTTACTAATTGGATCAGATAACGAAAGAATAAAATCGTAAAAAATTTCAAAAAAATTGAACTTTAACAGCATTATTAGCTCAAAATAGATGAACAGTGAAGAGTATTTCATGTTCATCATTCTCCCTGGGGCTTCTAGCGCGGTCCCCTTGACCCAAGAGGTCATAAGGCAACCCTATGGTTGCCTTTTTTTTGTGAACATCACACGCTAAACAAATAATTTAAAGAAAATATGAACTATTTCCACAAGTGAGGCTCTTACCTTATGTAACGATTTAGATGTTATGAGTTTAATGTTTTCATCATGGTTCATCACCTCCCCTTAGGGCGCTTATTTTGAGCCCCAGTGAGAAGAATTAAGTTTAATTGCTAGCGCTAATAGCTTAACCCCTTTCACATCATCATTCTTACTAGAATGATGTGGCATCCTTATCTCAATAGAGATAATGGATGCTTTTTTTTACCTACGACTTTCTCAAATGATACTGAATATTGGTTAGTGCGATTTACACCGCTCATCTTCTAGTGCACGACGTTTTTCTACCGCCATTGTCGTGATAAGTTCATTCAGATCCTTTTCAAATCCAAGTAGAAAGTAAACTTCAGCCATCAGAAAAAATGGCCCAATTAACAGTTGATTTAAATCATCGATAAAAGCGGGCTTTGCCTGCTCATATTGGTGACCAATAAGCTGAAATATCCAACCGATCGCAAACACACCAATTGCAATCAACCAAACACTGCCTGACTGCGATACGAGGTAGGAGCTATAAAGTACCGGGAAAATAAACAGAGTAAGACCAATGGCTAGACGAACATGCAATGCGAAGTAATAAATCAGTATACCAATAGACAATACTGTGGCGGTATTAATCTCAAAATTTAGATAATCAAACCTTAACAAACTAAACGGGATGGTATTTAACATGACAAATGCCGACCAGATTATCAGCGGAACTCCCACAAAGTGGGTGTTCACATTCTTGCGATTCAAATGTACGCTTTTATAAGTCGATAGCTGTTCTTCAGCGGATTTCATCTGTCCTTCTCCAAGAATGACAAAAATTAAGTATCCTGATAGAGCCTTTAATTTTTCAAAAGAAAGACTCAGCGGACTATCAATCTTATTTTTTATTGACTGCCACCATTTCGCATAAATATTACCACTTGGATCAGCGAAGAAAACAAGGCTTATTTTATACTTCTTCGTTGCTGTCGCAATAACGCAAACTGAACAATATGATACTTAGAGCGTTTTTTACAGAGCGCTATGCACAAAAGTAAGTGGCATTAAAACTTAAAAAATCATGCTATAGCAGCCTATTTTCGCACTGCTGTTACCGTCACTTCTATCAACACATTACCTTCAAGCTGGACACCTAAGCATGCTCGTTGAGGCCAATGCTGAGGATGAACACCTAACCAAGCTTGCCAAACCGAATCCATTAGTGGTTTATCAAGCATATTAGCAATATAGACTTGAGCCGAAACAATCCGAGTTTTATCTGAGCTCAGCTCATTTAAATTAGCTTCAATAGTCGCTAACGTTAATCTTGTCTGCTCCTCAATTCCAGCCGAGGTATCAGAAGATGTGGCGACAGTCCAAACTAAATCCTTGTACGCCGATGACTTATTACGTCCATCATAGATCCCACTTTTTCTCTCAATCACTTATTTACCTCTTAACACCTTGTTTAACGATAATACATCATAAGGCCATGCCTAACATTGGTTTAATATCAGTTTAACGCATAATCAAACCACCATCGACGGGGATCTCACTACCTGTAATATATGATGATTGACTCGACAAAAGAAATAAAGCTACTGATGCCGCTTCTTGCGCTGTACCAGCTCTTCCTAAGGGAACTTGATTAATAACGAAACTCTCAAACGCTAGCTTAGCATCTTCAGGTAAAAAACGACGAAAGTTGGTTTCAATAGGCCCTGGAACCAATGTATTCACTCTGACACCCCTTGGAGCAAACTCCCTAGCCCAGACTCGTACACTTGCTAGTAGCGCACCTTTTGACGCTGCATACAAACTCGTTAGAGCAGCTCCTTCATAGACAGAACTAGAACTCGAGACAAGAACAGAAGCATTCTTTCTAAGATATTGACTTAACGCCGAAACTTGTAATATGGGCCCCCTAACATTGACATCCATAACTTGCTTATAAATGTCTTCTGTTATTTCATCACAACCATCAAGTCTCGCTATACCAGCATTAAGCCAAAGACCATCAAGATAACCATACTTTTTGACGACTTCAGCAAGTTCAACCCCTGTAGATGGACTACCTGAATCATTTTCAACCGCAACAATATTTGAACCATATCGCGCTTCTAACTCTTTGAGCTTCTTGTTGTTTCGTCCTGCAGCAATAACCTTGCCACCATGATCAATAATACTTTCTGTAGCGGACAACCCCATCCCACTCGTCGCTCCTGTAATGAGATAGAGCTTCCCTTGAAAATCATACATACTAACACCTTGTTTTTATTTTATTGTACCCATTATATTAAATAATTAACCACTTCACATTTCAGGTTTTTCCATTCAAGGCACATTGATGAGAAAATGGTGACTTCCTGTTAAGTCATTTGTAAGCTAGTGCACTATATTAGATATCAATGGGTAATACTTATCGTTTACTATTTAAGCTTTAAATTGTGAATGTGTAACAACTTACTTCTTTTTGACTATCCAAAATTTAACTTTCGTATAGATCTGTACTCTTCTTTGAATCCGAAAAGATCTCATATAACTATTCAAGTCGTTTAGAAAGTTAATTAATGTGAGGTAAGTTAATAATCCGGTGTTAGGCTCATTAATATAATAGCGGCCGGTAGAATTATCACCTCCTATTGCGATATCATGCTTACAAAGTGATATATAAGCAGCCCACCTGCCCGTAGTTGGGATCATGTTTACATGAAGATCCACAATTTGTATTTGCTTAACAACATTAACCTTAGTATCGATACCTAAATTGTTAAATGCCCGTAGATGGGAGTCTATATCTCCCTCAAAATCTTTTATCATCGTGGCTTGAAATCTTAAATAATTTTCATAATAGCCCTCATACCCTTGAGACTCAGTAGCTTCAGGTACCTGATTAAGAAATGCGATGCACCATGCACTCGCGGTACCTTTACAGATCCCATTACCTTTAGGTCTTCGTGTTGAGGGGCCTTGTCGTAATAATGTAGGATCATTAGCCCACCAATCACTTGCTGTGGGAGCATGATTACCTTGATGTATGTCTTTTCTCTTATATATTGCTGATAACTCAGGATTTGCGTATTTACCAATAAGCATGACGTACCTTATAAATTGATTTATATAACTCAGATTTAAATTATCAAGGTCATCTCAAAATAGATAGTCACGGTTACATAAACGATCAATATCTAAAGGGGCTAAATTGATATTAAGGTATTCGACTGACGGAGAAAAGTAGTGTGATGATACCTATTATATTGTTATACATTAGAAAGTTATTGATTATAGTACAAACCGTACCATTGGACTTAAAACCCCTAGACTAAATTTTTTATTTTATGCCTGATCGTAATCTTAAGAACTCAACACCTAAAGTTAACAATAAAAACAACAAGATATTATTTTTTACAACAATGACACTGTAGGAAAGGAGATCAACTTAGGGCTTTAGGTCTTGTCACGCATCCCCTTATGCTTTGGAATATCAGAGGGGATTTCCCAGCTCAAGTGTTAAACATTGCAACATATAGGTAATAACTTGTTGCTATAAATAAAAAATACCAGATAGGGTAAAGTCGTCCTGAGATTTTAGGAATAACCGACGCTATATCGCGGTACTCATTCCTAAGAAATATATCAGTAATTTTTTGTGAAACAATCACGACTTTAGTCTAAGGACAACCGAAAAGTGAAATGAATGAGTATCTGTTTATCTTATTAAATGATTAGTAAGAAAAATAACCACAAGTCTTTTTGTGGTTAAATAACAATTAACTACAGTGTCGCCCATAACTTGTAAATCCCTAGAGTGGGAAGCGCTACAAGCCAAATAAAGAGTAATGACATAATGAATATACCGATAAATTTAGAGGTTTTACTTTGCTTCTCTTCAGGAAGCACATCTTCTGTCGAATAAATAGAGATAAAATCAGACTCCATTTCATCCTCCATCTGACAGTCACCTTCAGCCAATGCTTTATCTATCGCTTTTTTAAGCAGTTCTAGCCCTGCAGTATTGCCTACGATGCAATCTTCATAGATATGATTATAAATATTTACCCAAGGTTTATTTGGCAATTGCAATCCTCCATGGTGTGTACATCCACCTAGAATGTGGAGCAAAATTATATTGTTCCTACAGCTCAATAATAAAACAATAACGTGCAAGCTGCCAATTACCGTCCGTTTTCACCTCTTTCCTGTTGCATGTTGCATGTTTCAAAGCAAGGCGAAGTTTCTCGTAGCTAAACTCTATGTTCAAAAGGCATGCATGCCGAATTAGCTGTTAAACAGAAACGTTATTAGTTTTGGTCAAACTTATAACCCAGCAGCTTTTCTTGCACGAGAACGAACGTCAGATGCAAAGTCTAAACCGGTGGAAAACAGCGTTTCTGCTTCGTGAAGTTGGCTATCATTACCATTAGCCATCAGTATGGCATTTGACAATACATTATATAGAGATGATATTTGATTTTGATAAGCGACCTCAATCGCGGTTTCGACTTGTGCCATCATTATTTTTAACTTATTCCCCACCAGTATGATTAAATTCAGTAATTCGTTATGTCGCTATGGCAGTAAATGCCCAATAATGTCAAAAAAGCCCATTGTTGCATCGGTAATAGTCACAGGCTCTTTTTTATTACGATAACCTTTAAGCATCATTGTTAATGTGCTTGACTCAAACCACATTCCCAAACATGTAGAGCAATACTTAATGCCTGCTAAATCATCAATAGAGTGTAAAACACCGCAGTTTGATGGACACCTAAATTGAGTGATGTGATGAGGTTTATTGGTTAAATTCGTCCAAAATTTTTCTGGCTCAAATTCTTTGGTATATTTGAGTGAAGCAACATAGCTTTTAGGTAACCAAGCACCTTTACATGATGAACAGCCATAACCTGCATGCGCTTCGACTTCACCCGCTTTTAATATATTTCCATCTGTAGGACACTTCATTCATCTTCCTTGAGACAATTATGGTAAACGGGCCATTGCAAACCACACACAAGATTACATTCTTTATCATTCAAGGATCACGGTTGCCGTCGCGTAATACCTTTCATCTGCAATAGAGATATGCCCACCAGTACCGCCGAGCAGAGCCAGCCGCTCGGCAGCACCACCGGTAAAACTCACCACAGGAGCACCATTGTCATTGTTGCTTATTTCGATATGTTGAAATGAGACGCCGCGCCCAATCCCGGTTCCCAATGCTTTTGCTGCAGCTTCTTTAGCAGCGAAACGTTTTGCTAAATATCGTCCCGGCTGAGATGAAGCAACAAAGAGTGCCAGCTCAGGCTCTGTTAGCACCCGCTTTGCCAAACGACATGTAGCCAGCGCGAGATGATTGCCTGCCGCTGGTACTTTCTGTTCGATACGTTCTATCTCGACAATATCGGTACCTAGGCCAACAATCATACCTCTCCTTAAAAACAAAAATGTTGTATAAATTTGTGAGCCTTAAGTTCAAAACACACAAGAACATCACAAACTTTAAAACCTTGTCACTTATTCTCCGCGGCGTCCTTCGTTCATGAGCTGTTTCATGTCTTTTACTGCTGTGGCTAAACCGTCTATCGCAGCACGAGCGATAATTGAGTGACCAATATTAAGTTCATGCAGCTCAGGGATAGCAGCTATGGGTTTAACGTTTTGATAGTGAAGACCATGACCTGCGTTAACGATTAAGCCTTTAGCATGCGCGTAGCTCGCCATATCAGTAATGCGAGCCAACTCTTTAGCTACATCAACACCATTCGTCGCATCAGCATAGCAACCTGTGTGAATTTCAATCACGGGCGCACCCACTTCAACCGCTGCATCTATCTGTTTTTTATCCGCATCAATAAACAGTGATACTTTAATCCCTTCATCATTAAGACGTTGTACCGCCGCGGCAATTTTGCCCATTTGACCGGCAACATCCAAACCACCTTCAGTGGTGAGCTCTTCACGCTTCTCTGGCACAAGGCAGACATATGTAGGCTTAACTTCACAGGCAATATCTAGCATCTCATCAGTGACGGCCATTTCGAAGTTCATTCGGGTTTTTATTGTCTTAGCCAGTAAATAAATATCTCTGTCGACGATATGACGCCTATCTTCACGCAAATGCACAGTAATGCCCTCTGCACCTGCATGTTCGGCAACCGCTGCGGCATGAACAGGATCAGGATATGAGACACCACGGGCCTGACGTAATGTCGCTATGTGATCAATATTCACACCAAGTAAAATACGACTCATGAGATATCCTTCGGTATAAAATTATTTGTAGGTATTGTACTAATTTAATAATGAAAAAACAGCCCCCATTATCTAGCATACTGAGATTTGGCTTTATGTTTGAATAAGGCTCGGGATTTAAGGGGTTTATCGCCTAAACAGGGGGCTAATAACGATCGCATAAGATGCTTAGCTTGGGTAAAATGCTCTGGTTGCAGACAGTGACTTTGCAGCGATAACAACATTTCACCACGATAGTGCGTTGTTTTAGGCCCAAGCGCACTGACAAACCCCTCATCAGGTAAAAGCCTATAATAATAATCGGCTTCTATTGCATCCTGAGAAGTGTCTACGTGAAGGGTCGGCATCAAGCCTATTTCTTGCAGCAGGCTAAGCTCAAAATAACGCAGCTGACTCTGGCAAAAACCACCCGCCATGGCCATTAAGGTTTTGTGATAAACAAAAAAAAGCTGCTCGGCGCCATGATCGACACTAATGCAGCGAACGAGCAATTCATTGAGATAAAAACCGGCAAAACTTACCTCGCCACTGATGGGCACAGCTGGGCTACCAGCTTCAAGTTGGATCAAGTTTTTTAAACCACTACGACCTGACAATTCAAAAATAAGCGGCTGAAAAGGCTGAAGTATACTTTTAATCGATGTTTTTCCACTGCCTAAGCGTGCCACACAATCGACACGGCCTTGACCATCAACCAACATATTGACGATCACACTAGAGTCACGAAAAGGTCGAGTATGCAATACATAGCCACGTAACATCATTGCCCACCTTTACCAAAAAATCGCTAGGCACATGACAAAAAATGCCCATCAGACAAAGCTGAAAGGCATAATATCAAATGGGAATTATTCGTCGCCATAACCTAAGCTGCGTAAGGCCCGCTCATCATCGGCCCAACCAGATTTGACTTTAACCCACATTTCTAAGAAGACCTTATTATCAAATAAGGCTTCCATGTCCACTCGAGCAGCAGAGCTTATTTTCTTGATACGATCGCCTTTATTGCCAATGACCATCCGCTTTTGCGTTTCACGTTCGACCAGTACTAAGGCATTGATTTGATAAACACCGTTTTCCATCATTTTAAATTGTTCAATTTCAACCGTCGCATCATAAGGGAGTTCATCACCGAGGAAGCGCATCAATTTTTCACGAACAATTTCTGAAGCCATAAATTTTTGTGAGCGATCCGTCACATAGTCTTCAGGGAAAAAATGAGGCGACTCTGGTAGCGCTGCGACTGACATCTCTAAAATACGTTGTACGTTAGTGCCTTTAGTCGCTGAGATCGGTAAAATTTCATCGAAAGGAAACTTGGCTGATAAAGTCTCAAGATAAGGAAATAACTCTTCTTTATTTTTGATGTTATCGACTTTATTCACCGCTAATAAGGTTTTACGGCCATCGTCACGGCTTTGCAATTTACGCAGTACCATTTCATCATCTTCGGTCCAATTCATACCATCAACAACGAAAATAACCAAACACACTTCCGCTAATGAACTGGCTGCTGCACGGTTCATTAGACGATTAATGGCCCGTTTCTCTTCCATGTGTAAACCTGGAGTATCGATAAACACCACCTGACGTGCTGCATCAGTATGGATCCCCATAATACGATGACGTGTCGTTTGCGGTTTTTTAGACGTAATACTGATTTTTTGACCAAGTAGATTGTTCAGCAGTGTTGATTTACCTACGTTAGGACGACCAACAATCGCTACCATGCCACAATAAGTCACATCATATTTTGTCGCTGATGATGGATTATTCATTTGTGCCAAAAGATCGTCTAAACTCGGCTGGTTTTTACCACTGCTATCTTGCTTGCTCATCGCTTAATTAACTCCAAAGCTTCGGCAGCAGCGAGCTGCTCGGCTTTTCTTCGAGAACTGGCAATCCCAACAACGGGCTTAGTCAGCTCATCAACATAACATTCAATCGTAAAGGTTTGCGCATGGGCTTCCCCTTTAATGTCTGTCACTTTATAGACAGGAAGTGGCTTTTTAAAACCTTGCAGTAATTCTTGCAACAAGGTTTTTGGATCTTTTTGATTAATCGGTTCTATCACCTCAAGGCGCGATTGATACCATTTTAGCACTAAGGCACGCGTCACTTCTAAATCAGAATCAAGATAAATAGCACCAATAATGGCTTCAACAGCATCGGCGATAATAGATTCGCGGCGAAAACCTCCACTTTTCAATTCACCAGGACCTAATTTTAGGTAGTCACCTAACTTAAATTCAAATCCTATCTCGGCCAACATTTTACCGCACACGAGTGTTGCTCGCATGCGACTTAAATCGCCTTCTGTTACCTTAGGAAATTGATGAAACAGCACATCAGAAATGATCACTGATAAGATCGAATCACCAAGGAATTCTAATCGTTCATTGTGCTTGCTAGCAGCACTTCGATGAGTCAGAGCATGGTCAAGTAAAGCTTGATCATTAAAGGCATAACCTAATGTTCTACAAAGTCTAGGTATGTTTTTAATCGGTTCCATGTTAAGTGATACCGCCTACACGTTCAAAACGGACACCCGTTGGGATCCATGTTGGTAATAAATCAGCTTTAGCTCGGTCAAATTCAAAACTTATCCAAATAGCCACCGCTTTACCCACTAAGTTGCCTTCTGGCACAAAGCCCCAAAAACGACTATCTGTGCTGTTGTCACGGTTATCACCCATCATAAAGTATTGTCCTTCAGGGACAATAAATTCACCTACAGGTAAATTCCCTTCACGGAAATAATAATTAGTGGGATCTGGGCGACTCGGATCAATCAATATATCATGACTCACATCACCCAACTTTTCTGTATAACGCAATAAAGGAGTCCCATTATGCGTAAATTCACCTTGATTGACTGACACGCGTGATACCTGTTCAAGCTCAGGGCAAGACGCTACTCCTTCGGCACAAGCAGGCTGAATATAAAGCTGCTTATTCCGATAGACAATGCGATCACCGGGCAGGCCAACAACCCGCTTAATGTAATCTATTTGAGGATTAACTGGGTACTTAAATACCGCCACATCACCACGTTCCGGTTTACCATTGTCAACCAGCTGGCTACGCCAAACCGGATCTTTAAGTCCATAAGTAAACTTTTCAACTAAAATAAAGTCGCCGACTAATAGTGTTGGCATCATAGAACCCGACGGGATCTGAAATGGTTCATAGATAAATGAACGTAACACCAGTACAAATGCAATAACAGGGAACATGGAGCGAGCGGTTTCAACGAGCGCCGGTTCACGGGTAATTTTTTCGGCAATGTCATCACTGATATTTGCATCACCAGCTTGGGCCATCGCAAGTTTTTCACGACGCTTAGGTGCAAGTAACAACGCATCAAGCATCCAAATCAAGCCGGTGCATAAGGTCACTAATACCAAAATTAGGGAAAAATAGGCTGCCATAAATAATTAACTCCTGCCATAAACTAAACATTAGTAATCACTAACTCAGTTAGTGAATCGATAACACATTTATACTTCACTAATGAAAGCGCCGCAAACTGCGGCGCTTTCATTTAACAACAATTAACCATTGTGGCATTAATCATTAAGTTTCAATACCGCAAGGAAGGCTTCTTGTGGCACTTCCACATTACCAACTTGCTTCATGCGTTTTTTGCCTTCTTTTTGCTTATTCAATAACTTTTTCTTACGAGAAACATCACCACCATAACACTTAGCTGTGACATCTTTACGCATCGCTTTAATCGAAGAACGTGCAATAACCTGGCTGCCTACCGCTGCTTGAACAGCAATGTCAAACATCTGCCTAGGAATAAGTTCTTTCATTTTATTTACAAGTGCTAGACCCTTGCTGCGAATGAGCCCTTTATGGATAATCATCGCAAGTGCATCAACTCTATCACCATTGATCAAAATATCTAAGCGCACCATGTCAGCAGGCTCAAAACGAATAAAATTATATTCAAGAGACGCGTAACCACGGCTCGTTGATTTGAGGCGGTCAAAGAAGTCCATCACCACTTCAGCCATAGGTAACTCATAGCTAAGCGCAACTTGATTACCGTGATAAACCAAGTTTTTCTGCACACCACGTTTTTCAATACAAAGGGTGATCACGTTACCAAGGTATTCTTTTGGCACCAAAATATTGGTTTCAACAATGGGTTCGCGCATCTCAGCAATGTTGTTTATGGCTGGAAGGTCTGATGGATTATCGACATAAATGGTATCACCATTGGTGGTCACTATTTCATATACTACGGTCGGGGCTGTGGTAATAAGATCCAAATTATATTCACGTTCAAGCCGTTCTTGAATGATCTCCATATGCAATAAGCCAAGGAAACCAATACGGAAACCAAAGCCAAGTGCCGATGAGGTTTCAGGCTCAAAGAACAAAGAAGCATCATTCAAGCTCAGCTTATTTAATGCATCACGGAAGTTCTCATAATCATCAGTAGAAATAGGAAATAAACCAGCATAAACCTGTGGTTTAACCTTTTTAAAACCAGCAAGAGGCTTTTCTGCACCATGCTTAGCATGGGTTAAAGTATCACCAACTGGCGCGCCATGGATCTCTTTAATGCCCGCGATAACAAAGCCGACTTCACCGGTTTTGAGTTCCAGAGTATCAGTTTGTTTAGGCGTAAAAATACCAACACGATCTGCGTTATAAGTTTGTCCGGTAGACATGACCTTAAACTTGTCGCCTTTTTTCAGGGTGCCATGTTTAACACGCACCAATGACACAACACCTTGGTAGCTATCGAACCATGAGTCAATAATTAAGGCCTGTAGCGGTCCTTCAGTCTCACCTTGCGGCGCTGGTATTTGTGCGACGATCACTTCAAGCACGTCTTTAATACCAACGCCTGTTTTCGCTGAACAACGAACAGCATCAGTGGCTTCAATACCCACGATGTCTTCAATCTCTTCGGCTACTCTATCAGGATCGGCTTGAGGGAGATCAATTTTGTTCAATATAGGAACAACATCCAATTCCATTTCAAGTGCAGTGTAACAATTCGCGAGTGTCTGAGCCTCTACCCCTTGTCCTGCATCAACCACTAACAGCGCGCCTTCACAAGCCGCTAATGAACGAGAGACTTCATAAGAAAAGTCAACATGGCCTGGTGTATCAATGAAGTTTAACTGGTATGTTTCACCATCTTGGGCAACATAATCGAGCGTCACACTCTGCGCTTTAATGGTAATACCACGCTCACGCTCAATGTCCATTGAATCCAATACTTGGGATTCCATTTCACGAGCAGAAAGACCATCGCATTCTTGGATCAATCGATCTGAGAGTGTGGATTTACCGTGGTCGATATGGGCAATAATCGAAAAGTTTCTAATATGCTTCATGATATGACTAATGACTACTCGAAGTTGAAATTTTTAAAAAGTGCCGAATTGTACCCGATTGAGCAAGCAATACCAATCTAATAACACTGTTTACATAAAAATTAAGACGATATTGACTGACCAAGATACGAAATAATCACGGGTTGACTATCGATTTCTATTCGGTGAGCAAGGCTTTTTGCTATTCGCCAAAAAATCACGCCCCCTAAAAAAGCAGAGGCTATAATCACCAGTTCATTAAGTTGAAAATGGTATTGAGATGCGATGAAAGACACCGATGCCATGCCCAAAAATAGTCCCACTAAAGGGAATATATACATCAGAGCCGCCGCTTTTAAGATCACACTTTCTGGTAACCCAAGTTTTAATAGTTCACCGGGTTGATATTGACGTTCTGATGGAATAGAAAAACGCTGCACTTTAGGTGAAAAAGCTTTAGCGACCGCTGAAGTTCCGCATGATTCACTGTTGTCACAATGATTGCAGCTATTTTTTACTTGGACCTCGACAATGACCCAACCACTGCCATCACATTCGAGTACTTTTGCCATTTCTTCCATCATAAAAAAATATTCTCAGCACTTAATCAATCGTAATACTTTTTGCAATACGTAATAATGTTTTAGCTGGCACTTTCCCCACAGCAACGACTTCGGCATTGCCAATGCGTTCAGTCACTAAAGAGAGTCCGTTTCGCGTCACTAATTCTTCGGGCATCTTAGCATCACTTGCCTTAGCAACATACACTGAGATACTGGCCATGCCATCACTTAAGGCGATATATTCAACTGCTTCATGACTTCCCATTAATCTGTGGCTGTCCTTCACTAAAACCTTAAAACCTTCAGGTAACCAATTAAACTTCCAATTTCCACCCACATCGCGGGTTGGCTGAGCTATCACATCAGGCCATTGTTGTTTATAGGCTTCATTAAGTATCGCAGGTACGCTATCTAACACCAGAAGCTCAACCACTAATACTTGCTCTAATAATTGTTTGTCTTCGGTCAACATGTCATAGCGCAAAGGCAGATAAGTATCCAAATCTAACCAAACTTGGTAACCGTATCTAAACTTGTCGACAGGAATGATGCGCACTAACTGACTTGGACGTCCTGCCAATCTGCTGCGTCCACCTAATACAAATTGATAGCCTGATGAAAACTCATCTATGTTACCTGCAAATGCCTGTGGTAATAACCCTTGTATCCGGTTGGTTTTAATACTGTAGGCAGCTTGGTCGTGCTCGATAAAAGTCACAGTATCGCCGACTCGCACCGCATTCTTAGGTGCGCCATTAAGGTGTTCAAGAAATGCAACTTCTTGGTCGTCAATTTTACCATGGATGTAGACTAAAGGACGAATATGATCCGCTTGCAGTTGAATAAGGGATATTTTGTATTCTTGCTCACGCAAAGCTTGGCTCATATTATCCAACCAAACCTTTGCAGACATACCTTCCTGCCCAATGGCAGGAAAATGTAAAACTAGCAGTGTTAATATGAAAAGACGCAAGCTCACTCCTCATGAGAATAACAGATAGAGAATATTAGTTGCTCAATGCAGCTGGCGCATTCTCATTTTGACTATTGTCGTCTATATTAACCCCATTATTCAATCTTTGCTGCAACATATGATCTTGAATGTATGCATTAATACGTTGACGCTGCTCCATCACCTGCACATTATTGTAACCTTGGTTATTTTTAACCGGAGCTGTTTGTAAACTCACTGGTGTCACACTGCCCAAAAGCGGACGAGTATTGAGAACCGGTAGAGGTGACGTATCGATGCTATCTTGACTGTAATTTTGCACGCCAACGACAGCAACCAATGCCACGCTCGCAGCGATGGCATATTGACCAAACTGCTTAAACATAGGGATCACATTCGACTTAATGGCCGGCGTGGCTTCCTCAAGCTTAGGTTTAACTGGTGCCAAAAAAGTGGGCTCTAATTCAATTGCTGCCGCTATGCTGGCACAAAGGTTTAGATTGATTGCTTTAGGCAACTCGCCACGCATGGCATCGCCGATCATATGATAATCATGCCACTGCTCATGTGAATCCTGGTTAGCTATCAGTTCAGCCAACGCTTGCTCATCGACTTCACCATCGACTGCAGCGGATACCCATTCTTGACCTAATTTATCCATTTTTCACCTGTATTATACGTATCATTAGTAAAAGATATTAATGCTCTAGCATCGGCTTAAGCACTTTATCTATTGCCTCTCGCGCCCTAAAAATACGAGATCTTACCGTACCGACAGGGCAATCCATTACATTGGCTATCTCTTCATAACTCATCCCATCAAGCTCACGTAATGAAATAGCCATTTTTAACTCTTCAGGCAAAGCATCTAATGTGTCAAATATCATCTCTTGAATTTGTTCTGACATCATTAAGCGCTCTGGAGATGCAAACTCCTTTAACGCATCGCTACCATCATAATACTCAGCGTCTTCAGCATCAATATCATTCGCAGGTGCGCGGCGCCCTTGTGCCACTAAATGGTTTTTCGCAGTATTCACCGCGATCCGATACAACCAAGTATAAAACGCACTTTCGCCTCTAAAATTAGGCAATGCTCGATAAGCTTTAATAAACGCTTCCTGAGCAACATCCCCAACGTCTGCTTGATTGCGCACATAACGCGATACCAAGCTCATGACCTTGTTATGATATTTTTGCACTAAGAGGTTAAACGCGTTCTTATCCCCTTGCTGTACTCTCTCAACTAATTGTTGATCACTTGTTGGTCCACTCATTCGAGCCGACTACTCCTAAATCTGTAATGCTGATTTCTCAGTCGCTCGAATCATATTTACATATGTAGACTAGCTTACTTCTAAAAAGTTCTGAAAAAATGCATAAGAGTTGAATTTATTTTCTATTACCTAGGGATGTATCCATATTTGCTGACTTGGTTTACCATAGATAATATTCATAGACTGACCATGATACCTGATGACACATGTAGTTGAACACCAATCTGACGTTTTGGTTATTGGTAGTGGGGCTGCTGGCCTAACACTAGCTTTGCATCTTGCTGAAAAATCACAAGTTATATTATTATCTAAAGGTTATCTTAATGAAGGTTCAACCTATTATGCTCAAGGTGGGATCGCCTCAGTATTTGATGAAGAGGACACTATCGAGTCTCATGTTGCCGATACGTTAATCGCCGGAGCAGGATTATGTGATGAATCCATCGTCACTTTTACCGCTGAAAATGCAAAAAGTGCCATGGAATGGCTAATAAAATGTGGCGTTGCATTTGACAAAGAAGAAGGTTTTAAAGGTGATACTAGTCAAGCACCCTACCATCTCACACGCGAAGGCGGACACAGTCATCGACGTATTCTTCATGCTGCAGATGCAACAGGCAAAGAAGTTCAGGTCACTTTACAAGATAGAGCTAAATCACATCCAAACATTCTTGTTCTCGAACGTTATAATGCCATCGACTTGATCACTTCTCGTAAATTGAACCTTCCAGGAGATAAAGTACTCGGCGCCTATATCTGGAATAGAGATCAAGAACATGTAGAAACAGTCAGAGCACGTTTTGTCGCATTAGCCACAGGCGGAAGCTCTAAAGTATATCAATATACATCAAACCCTGATATTGCCTCAGGTGATGGTATAGCCATGGCCTGGCGGTCGGGTTGTCGTGTGGCAAATATGGAGTTTAACCAATTCCACCCAACCTGCCTTTATCATGCCGAAGCCAAAAATTTTCTTCTCACTGAAGCATTACGTGGTGAAGGGGCTTACTTACGTCGTCCTGATGGCAGCCGCTTTATGCCCGATTTTGATGAACGCGCCGAGCTGGCCCCAAGGGACATAGTCGCCCGTGCTATCGATTTTGAAATGAAGCGGTTAGGATCAGACTGTGTTTACTTGGATATCACCCATAAACCGGCTGAATTTGTCATCAAGCACTTCCCAACGATACACAAGCGTTGTCTCGAATTTGGTATCGACATTACCACAGACCCCATCCCAGTGGTGCCAGCAGCGCATTATACCTGTGGTGGTGTCATCACAGATAAACAAGGTAAGACTGATCTTAATGGTTTATATGCCATTGGTGAAGTCGCCTACACAGGTTTACATGGTGCAAACCGCTTAGCCAGTAATTCATTACTCGAATGCTTAGTCTTTGCTCGTGCTGCCGGCCAAGAGATTGAAAGTCTATTACATAAAACGCCAATGCCAGATGCACTTCCCGCTTGGGATGAGAGTCAAGTGTCAAACTCAGATGAAGAAGTCGTGATCGCCCATAATTGGCATGAACTTCGACTGTTTATGTGGGATTATGTCGGCATTGTGCGCTCAGATAAGCGTCTAGAACGTGCTTTACGTCGCTGTGCTATGTTGCAACAAGAGATCCAAGAATACTACAGTCATTTTAGGGTAAGTAATAACCTGCTTGAATTAAGAAATTTAGTACAAGTCGCTGAGCTGATCATTCGTTGCGCCATGGAACGTAAAGAAAGTCGTGGACTTCACTATAATATCGATCACCCAGAGCAACTCCCCAATCCTGTACCGACAATATTACAACCTGATTAAAGTGCTCGCTGCTAGCTGGCTGCTATTTTATTAAAGCAGCCAAATCTTCACGCTAACAACTGAAGATGTGTTTGCTCAGAGGGTGATACTTGACGGATAACAAGTTTTAAATCTCTTTTTTGGGCTGGGTTCATAAGGCTGATTTGGCATTTGGTTAGCTTACAGATCACCGCACCATCATGGGAATTTATTTATTGCTTGCAGCCGGTCGAATGTGTAAACACTTCTGTGACACGGTGAATAGAAACCCAAGGATCTAAAGTCACTTTATTTTTGATAAGCTCAATAAAATCACTTGGAGATAATTTTTTCATTTTTTACTGAGTAGCTTTAGCTCTACCAAGGAAATTATCCCTTAACCGTGGGGGTAATTAACAATAATCGACACAAGTGACGATAACTGGTGTCGTCACACATATCAGACCAAATGATGATGAGACGCTGCTCTTTGTCAGTCTGAATATAAAAAAAACAGACAAAAGGGGTAACAAAGGCCCTTTTGTATAAAGTAAACTTACCATGATCGGTCAAATGGCCTTCGCCTACTGCATTAAGGGAGAATTTGCATGTCCAACGATTAAGCTTCCAAAATTGATAAATAAAAAACAGTAACATTATAACCAACAAGGTCGCTTTAATTAACCAATAAATTGCATTATCGAAAGGAGGCCAAGCAAGAAAAGATGTCAGGCATACGCTGGCAAAAACGACCAACGAGAACCGCTGATCGAATGAGGAAGTAAGATTAAAACTATGGTGCTTCTCTTCCACGAACACGAATGACCATCTTTGACAATTCAGGATCAAGGCACTTCTCGTGGCCCATAAACCAAGCAAACAGTACCGGATCTTCTCCCTCAAGCAAACGAACAAAAATATTTTTATCTTCAAGCGTCATTTGTTCATAATGGGCTTCTACAAATGGCTGAAATAACACATCAAGCTCCAACATACCTCTACGGCAAGCCCATCTTACTCTCGATATTTTCATGGCTTCGGACACGTCACTCTTCCTTCTTTCTTAGTTGCAACTAGTGTAGCTTTATCATCTAGTGACTTCAATGTGTACAAGCTGATTAAAACTAAAACGGCTTTCGATTATAATTGTTGTACTTGTGGATCTCGGCCCGCAAAAAGATCGGTAAAATCGGTAGCTAACAGACGTTTCACAGCTGGATGTTGGATCATTCTTTCTGCAAACATCACATGATAGACTTCTTGGATGTCATTAGTTTCACCAAGCAAATGCACATTATGAGAAAGAATATCTTGCTTATAAATAGACGGAGCAACAAAAATTCCTTGATTGAAGTAACCAAATGCCTTCATCATCGCAGCATCATCGAACTCACCCAAGATGTTGACGTTAAGCCCATTCTCATCAAACCAATGATAAAGCTGCTGACCAAGGGACGTTCGTTTGCCTGGAATAAGTAATCTTCCCTGCTCTAAACATTCAGGGAAAGGCAAACTAAACTTCTCGGAAGAAAAAAAGGCAATCCCACATTCGCCCAATTTTTTAGATAAGATTTCAGGGTACTTTAAAGATTCACCCGCACAATCTGACAAAATAATATCCAGCTTATGCTCTCTTAAGCGTTCCATTAAGCTTTCATGGGTCGACTCAAAACAAGCAAGTCGCATAGAACCGTCACTGGGTACAACAGACAATAGCACCCGACTCGCTAATGCTTTAGAAAGTGCATCGGCAATACCAACCTCAAACAACATACTTTCCGTTTTCTGATAGTTTAAAATATCGAGCATTTCATAACTCAAACTAAACATTTTATCAGCATAACGAAATACTAATTCCCCCAGCTCAGACGGCTCTAAAGAGCGGCCTACACGTTTAAACAGGCGTCCTTTTAACCGTGTTTCAAGTACTCGGATTTGTCCAGTTACCGTTTGTGGTGTTAAGCATAAAGCCTCGGCAGCTTTGGCCACCGAACCTCGTTTATAAATCATCCAAAAGTAGTACAGGTGGTTATAGTTCAGATGTGACATATCTACCTTGATTGACTTTAGCTATTTGAGCCGCTGGCAGTCCATGAGGCCATACATCACATTATTGAGCATTTCAACATTCTGTATATTACCAGCGCTAAAAGCCTCTTCAAGTCCTGTCACTAACTGCTCACGATCTGGGATACGTCCTTCGCAATAGGTACGATTTGCTTCTTGAAAACGTTTACCACCACGGTATTTGAGAGCACGCGACTCGTAAGTATCGACTTCAATACGCTTTCCTGTAGCACTGGGTTTATACATCAAAGCACCGTCAACAACACCTTCAAGGTAATGTTGACAAGATTCACTTTTAACATCGGAGTTACACGAATTGAGTTGGCTTGCACTCACGATGGGAACCATCCCTACACTCAAAGCCAAAGTCATTAACACTGTTCTCATGTTACTTCTCCTTTATTATTTTTCTTTGCCCGAGATGTCTCAGGTAATACCGCAGATAACCAAAAATAACCAACCAGGGCAGACGCTAAGGATCCAACTAAAATACCTAGTCTAGCCAAGTCACCATAAATCTCCGCATCGCCGACGAACGCCAATGAAGAGATAAACATCGACATGGTGAAACCAATACCACACATCACTGCAACGGGCGCAATATGTCGCCATCCGATCCCTTCAGGTAATACGGCAAGTTTTAACTTTACACCAATAAAACAAAATACTAATACACCTAGCGGCTTACCAAGTAATAAGCCAAGCGCTATCCCAACAGGAACTGGGGACAATAAATCACTGACACTCATTTGCGTTAAATCAACCCCTGCATTAGCAAATGCAAAAATGGGCAAAATGATAAAGGTACTCCAAGGGTGCAGACTATGTTCCAAGCTTTCAGATGGCGAACTGCCATTCGGGGCTCGTAATGGGATACAAAAAGCAATAATCACACCTGCTAAGGTAGCGTGAACGCCAGATTTTAATACTGCAATCCACAATATCAGCCCTAAAACGCCATAAGGGCCTAATGTCATGACACCTTTGCGGTTAAGCGCTATTAGTCCCACAATCGCCACTGCCGCGACCACTAAGCTCAACATCGAAAGATCTGTGCTGTAAAACATGGCAATAATGACAACAACACCGAGATCATCCATAATCGCCAATGCAAGCAAAAAAACTTTGAGTGCGACAGGTACACGACTGCCTAACAGGGCAATAACACCCAATGCAAACGCAATATCAGTCGCTGCAGGAATCGCCCAACCTGCTTGAGTAATGGGATCACCATAATTAAAAAATAAGTAGATAGCGGCAGGAAACACCATGCCGCCAATGGCGCCAAATGTCGGTAAAGAAGCCTTAGCAGCACTAGATAATGCTCCTTCAAGCAGCTCTCGTTTCACCTCTAAGCCTATCAGCATGAAAAACAGCGCCATTAAGCCATCGTTAATCCAATGTATTAACGTTTTGTCTATATCTAAACTGCCAACACGCACTTGCATTTCTGTGCCGAGAAAACCTTGATAAAGACTCGCTAAAGGGGAATTGGCCATTATCATCGCCAGTGCAACCGCAACCATCAACAAGATCCCACCTGCAGATTCTTGGCTCAAAAAGTTTTTAATCGCCTTTTCCATAATACGCTCCAAAAAATCTATTAACTTGAGTGTAGACTACACATATACACTTGAATATTCGTTTCCATCAGCTATAAACATCGGTATTTCCGACGCTTTAGTGTAGAATAATTTAACTAATGATCAAGTTGTCTTTAATTAATTTTTTGAAAAAATCATTAGAAACCAAAATCTAACTTAAATGACGATGTTTGAATAATAAAAAACGGCAAGGATATGCTCATTATTTGCATACCCTTGCCATGAAATCCAATAGCACCTGTTATGACGTAATAATTACACTGAAAAAGGGTACTTTATTGCTTCATGATGCTGATAATCTGACACTGTAAAATCATCCATCGTAACCCAGGTTTCTAGATCTTCAAGGGATTTAATATCTGGATTTATGGTTAATGATGGCGGTGAAAAAGGGGTTCTTGTTAATTGAACATCGCGCATCATCTCTAACTGATCTTCATAAATGTGGGCATTGACGATTTTATGAAAAGCAGTCCCCGCTTTCTTACCGGTAATTTGTGCCACGATAGCCAGTAAAGTAAACACTTGAACTTGATTAAAGTTCAAGCCTAATGGCACATCACATGAACGCTGAAAGCTATTGAGATAAAGGGTGTCACCAAGTAAAGAGAAATTATGGGTATGCATACAAGGACGTAAGCAGCCCATATGAAACTCACCAGGATTATAGAAACTTAAGATCTCACCCCGATCATCAATACCTTGTTTAAGATTATCAATAATTTTTCTTAGCTGATCAATTGAGCCACCATCAGGTTTACGCCAAGCTCGCCCTTGAACACCATAAACACGCCCCATATCATCAACCCCTTTACGATGTGGGTTATTTAACCAATCGAGGTTATCATTCGCGTTTGCATCCCATGTTTTAGCCCCAATGTTTCTAAAATCTGCGGCGTTATCATAGCCGCGAATATAGCCCAGCATTTCAGCAATGGCACTTTTCCAAAAACTTTTTCGAGTCGTGATTAAGGGAAACTCATTAGCCCCAACGTGATAGACCAAATCGGCATTAATTACCGTTAGGCAACGTTTACCGGTACGTTGATTCTCAACCCAAGTGCCTTCATCAATAATTCTGTTACATAACGCAAGATACTGATCCATTGCTATTTACCCTCTTGGTGGTACGTTCAAATGAGATATAAATTTAATGTATGTCACTTCTCAACATGCTCAACTCAGCATCTTGAAGTGGCTTGGGTCTATGCCCGTCATGGCATCACTAATTTAATTGCTGTAATGATAAGCAATGACGCGAAGATTTTCTTCAATATTGGGGTTGGTAAACGACTCGCAGCTCTCACTCCTAAAGGGGCCATCAATACTGATGTCAACCCGATCCCAATCAGTGCAGGCAGATAAATATAGCCTAATGTCCCTTCAGGCAAATCTGACATTTGCCAACCAGCTATCACGTAACCAACACTGCCAAATAAGGAAATAAACACACCTGAGGCCGATGAAAAACCCACTGCACTGCGCATCTGCAATCCACACCAACTCAAAAATGGGATCAGTAAAATACCCCCCGCCAATGCCCATTAAAGCAGCAACAATAGCAATAACGATTGATGTAAAAAACAAAATAGGAGTCGCAGGAAGTGGTTTATGTTCAGCAGCAACACGAAAAGGAAGCACCATATGAATCGCCATAAAAATCACAAACAGCGCGAACGCCTGTTGTAGCTGTTCTGCACTGATCATCTGCGCGATAAATCCAGAGCCAACCGAGCCTAAAATAAGTCCCGGTAGTATGGGTTTAAACATAGCCCAAGGCACATTACCACGTCGGTGATGAGCATGTGCAGATGATAAAGAGGTTAATATAATAGCAGCAAGTGAAGTGGCAATTGCCACATGGGGAGTCACTTCAGGAGAAAATCCGATACTCGGCAGCAAAAATAACAGCACGGGGACAGCAATAATTCCCCCTCCAATGCCGAGTAAACCCGCCATAAAACCAATAAAAGTGCCTACGACTAAACAACAAGAAAAAAACCAAATAATGCTATCCAAGGTGACACTCCAAAGAAAAAAGAGCCACAGCTTATAGCAAAAGCCATAATTAGTTAAGAAGTGATCCTAATTCACGAGACTCAAAGTACTCCCTGACAAGCTCTCTCACCTCTTTACCATTGTTTAATCTCAGCGCCATTTCCAATAATTCACTTAAATCAGAATGAGCAACACGTCTTAGAAGGTAATTGACTTTAGCCAAACTTCCCTGATTCATACTCAGTTGATCATACCCCATAGCAACCAGTAAAATCACACCTATAGGCTCTCCAGCCAACTCGCCACAGACACTGACAGGTAAGTGATACTGCCAACAATCGAAACGCGCGCGCTTTAAGGCCCTTAATATACCAGGGCTGTAGCTATCATAAAGAGTACTGACTCTAGGATTACTTCTGTCAACGGCAAGTAGATACTGAGTTAGGTCGTTAGAACCAACTGAAACAAAGTCAACACGTTGTGCAACTTCAGCAAGCTGGAACAATAAAGTAGGCACTTCAATCATTATCCCTAATTTGGGCCTAACAATATTGGGGTTAACATCCTTTTTTAATTCAAAATATGCCTGCTCTAAATAAGCCTTCGCCAAATCTATCTCATCAAGACTACTCACCATGGGCAGTAAAATATGCAATTGTTCACCTTCCCCCCCAGCCTGGATCATTGCTCGAAGTTGAACCAAAAATAACTCAGGATGATCCAATGACAAACGGATCCCACGCCAGCCAAGAAAAGGGTTTTCCTCATTAATAGGAAAATAAGACAGAGGCTTATCCCCCCCAACATCTAAGGTTCTCATTACCACTGGTCTCCCAATGGCTGAATTAAGAACCTCTTTATATACCTTCACTTGCTCAGATTCACTGGGGAATCTTTCATGCAACATAAAAGGGATCTCTGTACGGTATAAACCAACGCCATCGGATCCTTCCGCTATTTCTGATGCTAAACAACTTAACAAACCTGCATTTAAATATAGACGGATACGTTTGCCATCGAGTGTTTCAGCAGGTAGATTTAATTCCATCGCATATTGATGTTGTAAGGCTTTTTCAGCTGAGATCAGATGTCGATATTCGTTAATTAACGTCTTTGAGGGAGAAACCAATAATTGTCCGCGATTAGCATTGATGATAAGCAACTTGTTATCAATACCTGCACTAAGCACGCCTTCAACGCCTATGATAGCAGGCACACCTAACGCGCGAGCTAAAATGGCAGCATGTGAATTGACCCCGCCTTGTTCAGTAACAATACCGACCAATTTTTGCCTAGGAAATTCAGCCAGCATGGTCGCATCAGCTTCCTTAGTGATCAAAATGACTGGAATTTCAGGATCTACTTCCATCTTTTCAGGCTCAATCAAAAGGCGTAACACTCGTTGACCCAAATCACGAATATCACTGGCACGCTCTTTCAGATAAAGATCTTGCATCTGAGTAAACTGCTCGATATAACGTAGTGAAACACGACTAACAGCAGAAACGGCACACCACCCCGCCTTGACCTCTTTCGCGTATTCCCCTCCTAAACTGGCATCATGCAGCAACAAAAGAAGCGCAGAAAAAATGGAGACAACCTCATGATCTTGTTCTTGCTCGAACCGTTGAGACAAGGCTGTTAACGTAGTCTTACATGCCTCTATAGCAGTGTGAAGCCTTTCCTCTTCAAAGGAAATATGATTTGTTCTGGACTCTATTTGTTCTAAATCTATCTGTCCCCCCAAGACAAGGCCATGAGCAATAGCAATGCCATTAGCAGCTGAGGTACCAGTAAAGTGGAGTTGATTAGAGCGACTTTGCGCTTCATCTTTCATTCTCAGATTTCTGATAGCCATAGAGAGTTGTGCAGCTAATGTCATTAAGAAGGCTTCTTCACCTTCATTAAACCGACATGCAGCTATCTGCTGCACAACCAACACGCCTAAAATACGTTTTTGATAAATTATTGGTACGGCAAGAAATGCTCGGTAATTATCCTCTTCGACTTCAGAAAATCCTTTAAACCTAGGATGTTCGCGGGCATCGGCCAAATTAACCGCTTCTTCTCGTTCAGCAACGAGACCCACTAAACCTTCACTAAGAGGCATCTTAACCTGTCCTACCGCATCAACAAGCAGACCATCAGTTGCAGATAAAATAAGTTCCCGCCCCTCTAATAAATAGATGGAGCAGCACTGGGTCGCCATAGCAGATTTAGTCTGCGACACCAATAGCATTAACGCTGAGTGGAGATCCTTAGCCGCTGCAACAGCCTGTGTTATATCTCTTAGTGTTTTTAGCACTTAATAAACCTCCATACGACTCAAATTAGACCATTTAAATAGACACTTTAAGCCACCTTATATACTCAAACAACCTTAATATACATGATTCAGCCTATCGAAAAGTAACCAAGTTTAAGGGCGTTAATTGCTCCTGCATTAACATGTACCTTCTATATCCATGTCCTCATGCTTCGCTCTACCTTTTGCATCAGCTCTCTAAGGAAAGAAGGCCATATCTTATTTTTTCTGGAACAAAATAGACAATGCAGGAGTCATTTACGATTTTATATGCCTATGTTTAACGCCGCCGACTTCTTCTACCATGATGAGATTCCCGAGCCTGAAATGAAAGTGCCATAGGGGCAAACTCCTTCATCACCTTTCTATAAACATCTCGTTTAAATGACACAACTTGCCTTACCGGATACCAGTAGCTCACCCAGCGCCAATCATCAAATTCTGGGTGGCCAGAAGCATTAAGGTTTATCGCACTTTCATTGCTCTTAAGTTGCAGTAAAAACCATTTTTGTTTTTGCCCAATACAGACTGGCATACTATCTTGTCTAATTAAGCGTTTGGGTAATTTATAACGTAACCAAGAGCGAGTCGAAGCTAAGATCTGAACATGTTCAGGCCTTAGCCCAACTTCTTCATAGAGCTCTCTATACATTGCTTCCTCAGGTGTCTCACCATCATCGAGCCCACCTTGAGGATATTGCCAGGAATGTTGACCAAATCTTCTCGCCCACATCACCTGCCCAAAACGATTACAAATAATGATGCCCACATTTGCCCGAAAGCCGTCACTATCAATCACATGGACTCCGTGAATTCGTCACTCTAATCATTTGATTGTTTCACAAAGCAAGCACTTCAGCAAATATCCATCAATGGAATAACTTTGGATAAAAAATCAAAAAAACCATTTTTATCAACAGAGGCTTTTATTAATCAATGAGGATATCCACAAAATCTGTGGATATCTCTGTTCTTAACTCATTAGTAACGGTTGAAAACATAAAAAACGTACGATGTTCAGAATGTAAAAAGAATTAACAAGTGAAGATAAAAAGCTTTAATTACAAAATGATAAGTGAAAAAAAAACGTTGCTGGTTAACTTTTAAAAAATAACAAGGTCGTTTTTTGAACGATAATTAGAATTTAAATAAATCTCTATTTTAATTTTTTAGGTTATTCACAAGCAAAGTAGATATTAAATCTAATTTCATCATTTTTTACCCTAAATATCTGTTTGACATCTCATTAATTTACAGTTTCTTATTCCTATTTAGAAGTTATCCAATAATTCTGTGGATAACTATGTTGGAAAAGTAGGGGGAAAAGCAAAGTAATTCATAAATGAATAAGTCATTGGTAAATGGGTATAGTTTCTTAATGATTATTATCAATACCTTAGAATAAAAATAACCACGTAAGTTATTAACACCTTCAAGCTTGGGTGTTTTTTGACCAAGCATTGGCTATCGCCACTATTTTTGATAAAATATAACAATGAAAACGCCTACTTCACCTAAAACAATCGATGAGTTAATGAGCCGTGCACATGCTATGGCGGGACTCACGTTAGGTCAACTTGCCGAATCTCACGGTTTTATGACTCCAATCAACCTCAAGCGAGATAAGGGCTGGGTTGGCCAGTTAATTGAATATGAACTAGGTGCACTAGCCGGTTCTAAACCTGAGCCTGATTTCCTACATTTGGGTATCGAACTGAAAACTATCCCTGTGGACAACAAAGGCAAACCCATAGAAACAACTTATGTCACGGTTGCCCCTTTGATTGGTATTCAAGGATTAACGTGGGAAACGAGCATTGTCAGTCATAAATTACAAACTGTACTCTGGGTACCTATTCAGGGTGACAGAAATATTCCTGTCGCTTTGCGGCAAATTGGCACGCCATTACTATGGAGCCCTAATGCCACTGAACTCGCGCTTTTGAAGCAAGATTGGGAAGAAATAATGGAGTTTATTGCTCTCGGTCAAATAAAACAGCTTACAGCCAGACACGGGGAAGTGCTGCAACTAAGACCAAAAGGAGCCAATAGCCGATCTGTCACAAAAAGTATCGGTATGAATGGCGAGACTGAAATGACCAACCCTAGAGGTTTCTATCTCAAAATACCCTTTACTCAATCAATACTTTCTCAAGCATTTTCTTGAAAATATTCTCCTTCATAACAGATCCCATTTTTACATCTATCAAGAACATAAAATCATTCTTTTTCATTAATATATCCATGAGCATTGATTCCAATCCACGTCAGTAACTGGCTTTCATTTGACATAGATCACAAATACTACTGGAAATGATAGATACTTCCTATAAAATGACGCCTTGTAGGCTGCATTAGGATATACACGTAACCGTGAGAACTCGTATACAAGCAAAAAAACTCATTTTTGCGATATTCGCTTGGGGAATCGCCATGGCGGGATTTGTGTTCTTTCGGTACGCACAAACTCCTAATCTTCCACAATGGGCGGTAGGCACAGCCGATCTAGCCACATTATCTATCTATATGGGGATCGTTTTCGGTAGCTTACACTGGATGTCTAACCTAATAGCCGATTTTAGTGCAATAAACCGTCTTCCTTATTTATTCTCAGTTATCTTTAAAGGCTTATTTCTCTTACTCGGTGCTACAACACTTGCATATATCACCCAATTTCTCAACATGTGGGCCGTAGAAAACCACATGACAACTTTAAGACAAATGCTAACGCCGCACATCATTTATAATCGCTCATTTCAGGCTATTATCGTTTATCTGGTTGTCGTGAGAGTCGGCTTAGCCTTTATCGAACAAATGGCTCTACTTGTCGGTCCACGTGTATTGCTTAATATTGGACTAGGTAAATATCATAAACCTAGGTATGAACAAAGATTATTTCTGTATCTCGATATGGTTGCTTCAACCAATCATGCCGAAACCCTAGGAGATTATCGTTTCAGTCGATTAATACAAGATAGTTTCAGCCAATTATCTGATACCGTTGTCAATAATGAAGCCGAGATATACCGCTATATGGGCGATGCTGTATTAATACATTGGCCTTTAAAAGAAGGGATACGTGCAGATCGCTGTTTCAATATCTATTTTGAATTCAGTCAACAATTACATTGGCAACGTGAATATTTCAAAAAACAATATGGTTTTGTCCCTAAGTTCAAAGCAGCTGCACATTGTGGGCAAGTCGTCGCTGCTGTCGTCGGTGTCCAAAAACAAGAAATAAGCTTCTTTAGCGATGTTCTGAATACATTGGCTAGGCTGCAAGAGCAATGTCATCCACTCAATCAGAGAATGTTGATTTCAGGCGAACTTGAATCTCTCGTAGATAAAGACAACTGTCAATACACACTCAACCAACTTGGCCCTGTAAAATTAAAGGGGAAACAACACTCCATTGAAGTATTTGGTGTCAGCGTTAACTAATCATCAAAAACCTGAAATAAAGTCAGGCTTTTGTTACTTGTAAAATTTACGTTTATATCCCTTTTTTTAATAGATCTTGGATCGCTAAACCTAACGTTCTAAAGGTCAATATACGACTCGAAGTTTGTCTCCACACTAAGCCTATATCTCTATAAGGTGTTTCACCTGGGGGCTGCATTACAACTAAATCGGTATGATTAAGTATCCCTGCATCAATAGCCATTTGAGGTAAAAATGTCGTTCCTAGCTTACCATTAACCATTTGCACCAAAGTATGCAGACTCGTTGCGGTAAATGAATTGACTTTTGTACTATCGACTAATTGGCAAGCACTGACGGCATGTCCGGTTATGCAATGCTCAGCTTGAAGTAAAAAAATACTTTCATCTGGTAAAGATTGGTAATCTAAAGGTGCCATGATTCGACTCGCCAAATCACGATGCAACACGAGTTTAAAGGGATCAACACCAACCTTCATGCTATGGTAGCCACTAGTATCAACAGGCAGAGCTAATAATAAAAGATCAAGTTCACCTTTACCTAACGCATCAAGCAACCTTTCAGTAGTATCCTCTTTGAGGAACATCGTTAGGTTCGGGTAGGTATCCTGACAGTGCTTAAGCACTCGACTTAACAAGAATGGCGCAATAGTCGGTATGCAGCCTAAGCGAATATCCCCCGTCATAGGCTCGCCTTGATACTTCACTAAATCAACAAGATCATCAACATCTGTCAACAGCTTTCGTGAACGCAGTACGACTTCTTCACCTATTGCAGTAAAAATAAATGATTTATGATCACGCTCAATCAACTGATGACCAAGTTGTTCCTCTAAGTTCTGTATGCCGCTAGAAAGCGTGGACTGGCTGACATGACACACCTTAGCAGCACGATTAAAGTTCTGTTCTTGATAAAGGTTCACGAGATAGTAGAGATTTTTTAAACTAGGTAAGTGCTTCATAAAATCGATTACCAATTAATATTTTCATTCGAATATTCAATATTAACTCTATCACACTATTGATGTAACTTTCGTTAATTGTCCACCATAAAAAGCACTAATGAGAAGATCCTTCATCAATACTTTCATTAAATGGCGACTGCATAGCCTACTTTACTCCATAGCAAAAAAAGACATTTCCCTATGGATCAGATGGAAGAATAATGCAGGAGAATTATCAAGCATCTCATTGAGAGTCGTTACCGAAGATGCCAGAGCCGAGAATAACAAGTTCATCCTTTGAACTCTGTTATTTCTCGACAGGTTAAATCCTGCATTTTATGGTCATTTGAGTATATTAATGTCTAAGTCTAGATTAAGCTTTAGATTCCAAGTATCGCTTAAGTTCAGCCAGATCTAAACTTGCATTATCTACAATTCCTTGTAGCCAAATTTCATGATGAGTCTCCCATTCAGCATCTTCACCATGCTGGAGTAATTGAGCAAACTGCTGAATACGTTTTAAACCCACCGAACCTGCAGCACCTTTAAACTTATGGGCTTCTGAACATAAAGTGTCTTTATCACGAGCTTCCTTAGCATTAATCAAATTCCCCACATACTCAGGCATTAGCTGCTCAAATAACACGACACTTTTTAATAAAGTGCCCGCACCGATCGCGCTGCAATATTGCTCTAAAGTATTAAGATCTAAAATTGACTCTATTTCAGCTGTAGCCATATTAAGGCACCCCTTAAAAAATTTGAATGTATATTATTTACAACATAATACTCACTATAATTGCTGACGCAACTAAATGAGTAATAAGACTAAATAACATTCACTTATTAGCCATTTTCTAACCAATCATTAGTCAACATCCCTCTTACTGTTGAAGCCATTGATAGTGAAACGCTAATAATATCAATGTTAACCCACCGCTCTGTACTCATTTATGACAACGGGGAAGAGGACCAAAATACAGATCCCGCAAAAAAACAGCAATAAAAATGTAGTTAACTCACTAGCAGTGCATAAACAGTCAAATAAAACATCAGGAATAATTCATTGTCTTTATAATTAAATTCATATTAATCAAAAATCAACATGAGAGTTTTGATTATAGCCTATCAATAGCTATTGATTTTTTTTATTAAAAACATCACTTATTCATAAGGTTATAAGATGACGTTGACAGTTTACGTTAACGTTAGATTGACATTGATTATATATCCATATGCTAAAGGAGTATATAATACATGCAATTATTAGGTTTGACCTTTACCGACTCAAGCGTTAATTTGAATGGTTCGGGTGCATATATATATAACAACATTTTCCCGAGTAGTATTCAGTTTAAGTTTAGGGAGTTTGTGTAATGAGCTTGTATCACCCCAGTTTTGAGAGAGATAATTGTGGTTTTGGCCTAATAGCCCAGATGGATGGCGAACCTAGCCATCGCATCATCAGAACCGCCATTCATGGCTTAGACCGTATGAAACACCGAGGTGGCGTCGCTGCTGATGGAAAAACGGGTGACGGCTGTGGATTGCTAATGCAGCTTCCCATCAAATTCTTTGAAACAATCGCGGCTGAAAATGACTGGCATTTAAGCCGTAAATTTGCCGTCGGCATGATTTTTCTTAACCAAGAGACTCCATTAGCAGATCACGCTAAGCAACTATTTGAACGCGAATTAGAAAAAGAGACATTGAGTGTCGCTGGTTGGCGAAAAGTGCCAGTAAATCCCGATGTTCTAGGGCCTATAGGCAAAGAAAGCCAACCTCAAATCTATCAAGTATTGATCAATTCCCCAATTGGTTGGAGAGAGAAAGATCTCGAACGCCGTCTGTATATGGCAAGACGCAGATTAGAACAGCAATTGCATCATGATAACCATTTCTATGTCGCCAGCCTATCAGGCCAAGTTATCGTTTATAAAGGCTTAATGATGCCTGTAGATCTGCCTGAGTTTTACCTAGATTTAGCTGATATCAGGTTGCAAAGTTCAATCTGTTTATTCCATCAAAGATTTTCCACTAATACGTCACCTAAATGGCCGCTCGCTCAACCATTCAGGTATCTAGCTCATAATGGTGAAATAAATACAATTACAGGTAACAGACAATGGGCACGAGCACGTGCTTATAAATTTAACGCACCACTGTTGCCAGATCTGCAACAAGCTGCGCCTTTTGTTAATGAAACGGGCTCAGACTCCTCTTCACTGGATAACATGCTTGAAATGCTGCTGGCAGGTGGCATGGATCTGTATCGCTCTATGCGTCTGCTTATTCCACCCGCATGGCAAAGCAATCCTGAAATGGATGAAGAGCTTAAAGCCTTTTACGATTTCAACTCTATGCACATGGAGCCTTGGGATGGACCTGCCGGTATTGTTATGACTAATGGCCGATATGCCGCCTGTGCGGTTGACCGTAATGGCTTACGCCCATCACGTTATATTATCACTAAAGACAGAATTCTCACCTTAGCATCTGAAGTGGGTATTTGGGATTATGCTCCCGATGAAGTGGTAGAAAAAGGCCGCGTAGGTCCAGGAGAATTACTGGTATTAGACACACTAAACGGACAACTTTATTCTTCATTTGAAATCGATAATGATCTTAAACGCCGCCACCCATATAAGGAATGGATGGCAAAAAACAGTCAAACTTTGATCCCAGCAGAAGAGATCCCACCAGCCCAACAAGGCCTATGTGAATTTACGCCAGATAAACTCTTGCAATACCAGAAACACTTTGGTTATTCACGCGAAGAACTTGAGCAAGTGATATGGGTGTTAGCTCAAAAAGGTGAAGAAGCGACCGGCTCAATGGGAGATGATACTCCCATGGCCGTACTCTCTAAAAAGTCACGTACTGTGTACGACTACTTTAGGCAAAAATTTGCTCAAGTCACTAACCCTCCGATCGATCCATTGAGAGAGAAACATGTAATGTCGCTCTCTACTTGCGTCGGCAGAGAACAAAACTTGTTCAATGAAACAACCGGCCATGCTTACCGAGTGATGTTTAACTCTCCCGTATTGCTCTATAGCGACTTTAATCAACTATTAGCACTCGACTCTACTTACTACCGTGCCGACACCATTGATCTCAATTACAAGGTCACAGAAGGCCTAGAACAAGCCATCATTCGTATTTGTCATGAATCTGAACGCTTGGCACATTCAGGGACCACTTTACTTATTTTATCTGACCGAACAACGGCACACTCTAAGCAAGTGATCCCAGCGGCAATGGCTGTAGGCGCTATTCAGCGAGTATTAGTGGATAAAAGTCTGCGTTGTGACACTAATATCATCGTTGAAACCGCATCTGCTCGTGATCCTCACCACTTCGCCGTGTTACTGGGTTTTGGAGCAACAGCGATTTACCCGTACCTTGCCTACGAAAGTATAGCGGCACTGGCTAAAATTCATCATATTGCAGACAACTACCCCTTAATGCTTAATTTTCGTCAAGGCATCGATAAAGGCCTGCGGAAAATAATGTCCAAAATGGGCATAAGCACCGTTTCCTCATACCGCTGTAGTCAACAATTTGAAGCCATTGGTATTGCCAGTAACGTCATCGACCTTTGTTTTAATGGGGTAATAAGTCGTATCGAGGGAGCCAGCTTTATCGACTTTGAGCAAGATCAAGTCCAACTCCACAAATTGGCTTTTCGTGCCCACCAGCCACTAGCACAAGGCGGTTTACTTAAATATGTCGATGGAGGGGAATACCATTGCTTTAACCCCGATGTCGTCAACACACTACAAGCCTGCCTAAAAGATAAAGATTATTCCTATTATAAAAGGTTTACACAACTGGTCGATAACCGCCCCATAGCAACCCTGCGCGATCTTATCGCCATTAAAGGTAAACTCACTCCAGTCAAACTCGATAGTGTTGAATCAGCAGACACGCTTTACTCAAGGTTTGACAGCGCAGCCATGAGTATCGGTGCCCTAAGCCCTGAAGCACATGAAGCGTTGGCTGTAGCGATGAATCGACTTGGAGGTCGCTCAAATTCGGGTGAAGGTGGGGAAGATCCTGCGCGTTTCAACTCAGAGCGTAACTCGAAAATTAAACAAATCGCGTCAGGACGTTTTGGGGTCACAGCTCACTACCTGATGAATGCTGAAGTATTGCAAATCAAGGTTGCTCAAGGCGCTAAGCCTGGCGAAGGGGGGCAACTCCCGGGGCATAAAGTCAGTGTCGAAATAGCAGCATTGCGTAACGCGAGGCCTGGTGTGACACTCATCTCACCACCGCCTCACCACGATATTTATTCGATTGAAGATTTGGCACAACTGATATTTGACCTAAAGCAAATAAACCCCAAAGCAATGATCTCGGTCAAACTCGTGTCTGAACCCGGTGTCGGCACTATCGCCACTGGTGTGGCAAAAGCTTACGCCGATATGATCACGATTTCTGGTTATGATGGTGGCACTGGCGCAAGCCCCATTACATCGGTTAAATATGCAGGCAGTCCATGGGAACTAGGCTTAGCCGAAGTACACCAAGCATTGGTTAAAAACGGACTTAGGCATAAAATTCGCCTTCAGGTCGATGGCGGATTAAAAACAGGACAAGATGTACTAAAAGCTGCCCTACTCGGCGCTGAAAGTTTTGGTTTTGGCACCGTCCCTATGATAGCACTTGGCTGTAAATACTTACGAATTTGCCATCTAAATAACTGTGCCACTGGTGTCGCCACTCAAAATGTAAAACTGCGAAATGCGCATTATCATGGTCTTCCAGAACGCGTCATTACCTACTTTGAGTTTGTAGCAAGAGAGATCCGCGAAGGCATGGCAGCACTGGGGGTCACTCAGTTTGAAGATCTTATCGGTCACAGTGAATGGTTAACCACACTAAAAGGGCAAACATCAAAGCAACAGCGATTGGATTTAACTCCTATTTTATACACGCCTGAAATCCCTATCAACAGCGCCAGAACATGGCAAGAGCTCAATCCCACTTTAGATAAAGGTGAATTAAACATTGAGTTACTTCGTCAAGTGCGAGAGGCCGTTATTGCAGGCACATCAATCCAAGCCAGATTTAATATCAATAACACCGATCGTTCCGTCGGGGCATCACTATCAGGTTTTATCGCGCAAACAGCAGGTAAACAGGGAGCAAAACAGCCGATACAGATAAATTTCAATGGCAGCGCTGGACAAAGTTTCGGTGTATGGAACAGCCCAGGACTCGAACTCACTCTATGTGGTGATGCTAATGACTATGTTGGTAAAGGCATGTCGGGAGGGAAAATCACCGTACATCCGCCATCAGGCAGTACCTTCCTTAGTGATCGCTCCGCCATTATTGGCAACACCTGCCTCTATGGTGCATCTGGAGGTAAGCTATTCGCCGCAGGGACAGCAGGTGAACGATTTGCTGTTCGTAACTCAGGTGCTATCGCAGTCGTTGAAGGCGTAGGAGACAATGCCTGTGAATATATGACTGGCGGTGTCGTACTTGTTTTAGGTAGAACAGGGGTTAACTTTGCAGCAGGTATGACTGGAGGCTTTGCTTATGTATTTGATCGATTCGGTCATTTTCATCGCCGAGTGAATACTGAATTAGTTGATACTCAAAAAGTTGACTCTCCTGCCCAGCAGCGTCACCTAAAAGACATGATAGAAGCACACCTCACTGAAACAGGCAGTGAGCATGCCAAAATGTTATTGGCCGATTTCGAGAATTGGATCGATTGCTTCGTTTTAATCAAACCTAAGAGTGTGTCAGTCTCAGATCTATTAAAACTCGAGCAATCACAACCTGAATTAGCTGTAGTAGCGGGGTAACAACGTATGAGCAACGATTTTCAATTTATAGAAGTTGATCGCCAAGATCCGGTTAAACACCCTGCGAAGAAGCGCACAACGCAGTTTATCGAAATTTACCAGCCATCCTCTCAGCCTGAAGTCAAAGAACAAGCAGAACGCTGTCTTGACTGCGGTAACCCTTATTGTGAGTGGAAATGCCCACTGCACAACTATATTCCTAACTGGCTCAAACTCGCCGAACAAGGACGGATCTTAGAAGCTGCCGATCTGGTTCATGAAACCAATACGTTACCGGAGATCTGTGGCCGAGTGTGCCCACAAGACCGCTTATGTGAAGGGGCCTGCACCCTCAACGATGAATTTGGTGCTGTGACTATTGGTAATGTTGAAAAATACATTACCGATACGGCAATAGCTCAAGGTTGGCGTCCAGACTTAACCAAGGTGACACCAAGAAAAGAACGCGTCGCCATTATCGGCGCTGGACCTGCAGGACTAGGCTGCGCCGATATTCTTGCCCGTAATGGTGTCCAAGCTGTTGTATTTGATAAAAACCAACAAATTGGAGGCTTGCTCACATACGGGATCCCAGCTTTCAAGCTTGATAAAGCCGTGATGGCTACCCGCCGTGAAGTACTCGAAGGGATGGGGATCCAATTTAACATGAGCACTCACATAGGTGAAGACATCGCTTTTGATGAATTGGTTGAGCAATATGATGCCGTCTTCCTAGGAATGGGCACTTATACCGCCATGAAAGCCGATCTACCCAGTGAAGATGCCCAAGGCGTCTATCAGGCCTTACCTTATCTTATTGGTAACACCCATCACATCATGGGCACCACAGATCCTCAATCCCCCTACCTTAACTTGAAAGGTAAGAAAGTAGTGGTCCTCGGCGGGGGCGATACAGCCATGGATTGTGTTCGCACAGCGATACGCCAAAATGCAGCCGAAGTCACCTGTGTTTACCGCCGCGACGAGGCAAACATGCCGGGATCACGCCGTGAAGTCCAAAATGCGAAAGAAGAAGGCGTTAATTTCCTCTTTAACCGACAACCTATTGAGATAGAAACTCAAGATGGAGCAGTAACTGGTATTACCTGTATTGAAACACAAATGGGTGCCGCTGACGGCAGCGGGCGACAACGGGCCGAGGCGATTAAAGGCAGTGAAGCACTCCTTAATGCTGATGCGATCATCATCGCCTTTGGTTTTAAGCCAAGTCCTGCTACTTGGCTTAAACAGCATAATGTAGACTTGGATGAATGGGGACGTGTTATCGCCCCTAAGAAGGCCGACAATCCTTTTCAAACCAGCAACCCTAAAGTGTTTGCCGGTGGCGATATGGTGCGCGGTTCAGATCTCGTGGTCACGGCTATCGCTGAAGGACGCGATGCAGCTTTGGGGATCCTCAACACTTTCGAAGACTGATCCCATAGCGACATTCCAGCGCTCCGACAGGAGCGCTTTTTTCACTAAATGACCATAACGATTAATTTAAGTTCTATTTATTTCATTTTATCAATAATCCATCACTCAACTTACTCATTATTAAACAAAGACTTAGAATTGAAATGCTCCAACATAAATCATTGAAAAAAATCGGTGAACGAAATCCAGATTTGGAATAAAGGTTGATAGTTAACCCCCTAACCATTAGAGTTGGTGCTCATCTAACGTTAATTTAACAATTATAATGATTAAGGATCCGCTTTTTTATGTCTCGCCCGCCAATAAAATACATCAGGCGACAGCGGTTGATTGAAAATAACCTAATCGTTTGTTAAATAATATATTTAAAGGGAACGTTACCCCACTATAAGCCTCATATTCATCACCAACTTAGTGAGTGAAATGTTAGGCCCTAGTTCAAATACCAAATGCTATGTAAAGCCTTTATCAAGGCCGTGATCATGCAGTACGGAGAAAATTGATGTCGTTTGTTGTTTACCAAAATTATATCCACGGGCACCCCCTCTCAAATGAAACAGGTGAAACCTTTGAAGTCATCAATCCCGCAAACGGAGCGGTGAGTTACTTAGTCGAAGTCGCTGATGAGAAAATTCAACAAGCCGCCATTAAAAGTGCCAAAGAAGGGTTTAATACCTGGTCAAAAATGTCCTCTATCGAGCGTAGCCGGATCTTACTTAACGCCGTTTCACTGCTGCGTAAACGCAATGACGAACTCGCAGCTATTGAAGTGCAAGACACCGGAAAACCTTGGCAAGAAGCCTCAGCGGTCGATGTCGTCACCGGTGCAGACTCGATTGAGTTTTTTGCCGGGTTGGCCCCAAGTATTGAAGGCAATCAACAATCCCTTGGTGAAGATTTTTATTACACTCGTCGTGAACCATTAGGTATTTGCGCTGGCATTGGCGCTTGGAATTACCCGCTACAAATCGCTTGCTGGAAATCAGCACCGGCGTTAGCTTGCGGTAATGTTATGATCTTTAAACCATCAGAAGAAACACCACTGGGTGCGATCAAGTTAGCCGAAATATTTACTGAAGCCGGCGTTCCAGATGGCGTCTTTAACGTTATTCAAGGCGACGGTCGTGTTGGTGCTTGGCTCACCAATAATGAAGACATTGCGAAAGTCTCATTCACGGGTGAAGTCGGTACCGGCAAAAAAGTGATGGCAGCAGCGGCAGGCTCACTTAAACAAGTCACCATGGAGCTCGGTGGTAAGTCACCCTTGATCATTTTTAATGATGCCGATATCGATAATGCCGTCTCAGCAGCCATGCTAGGTAATTTCTACACTCAAGGTGAGATCTGCACTAATGGCACCCGCGTGTTTGTCCAACAAGATATCTACCCTCATTTTATTGAAAAACTATTACAGCGTACTCAAGATAATATCATTTGCGGCGATCCTATGGATCCTGACACCAACTTTGGTGCACTCATCTCAAAAGCCCATCAAGATAAAGTGTTAAGCCTTATCGATATGGGTAAACAAGAAGGCGCTCAATTACTCGCAGGTGGTCATGCGCTTAAACCTGAAAACAGCCCGCATGGTTACTTTGTTGCTCCCACCATCTTTGGTCAATGCACTGACGACATGACCTTAAGTCGAGAAGAAATTTTCGGCCCAGTGATGTCAGTACTGACTTTTGATGAAGAAGATGAAGTTATCCGTCGTGCCAATGATACTCGCCTAGGGTTAGCCGCTGGCGTATTTACTCAAGACATTACCCGCGCACATCGCGTTATTCATCAGATGCAAGCAGGAATATGCTGGATAAATGCCTATGGGGCTTCACCAGCAGAGATGCCTGTCGGGGGCTACAAGATGTCGGGTATAGGCCGCGAAAATGGCAGCGAAACACTGAAAGCTTACACCCAAATAAAAGCCGTATACGTTGGTATGCAGCCTCTTGAAAGCCCATTTTAAGGAGCCCACATGACTCAACATACCTTTGAACAATACGACTATGTCATCATCGGTGCTGGCAGTGCTGGCTGCGTGCTCGCCAACCGTTTATCTGCCGATTCAAATAACAACGTCTTACTGCTTGAAACCGGCGGCAGTGATAAAAGTATTTTTATTCAGATGCCGACAGCCTTGTCAATCCCAATGAATACCGCTAAATATGCTTGGCAGTTTGAAACCCAAGCAGAGCCTTATCTTGATAACCGCCGTATGCATTGCCCTCGAGGTAAAGTGTTAGGCGGATCCTCTTCAATTAACGGCATGGTGTATGTCCGTGGTCACGCGCGTGATTTCGATGAATGGCAGCAACAGGGAGCTAAAGATTGGGATTATGCTCATTGCCTACCTTACTTTAAAAAAGCCGAACATTGGGCATTTGGGGCGGATGAGTACCGTGGTAATGAAGGGCCACTGGCGGTCAATAACGGTAACAATATGAAAAATCCGTTATACCAAGCTTTTGTTGATGCAGGAGTCGATGCCGGATATTTAGCCACTAACGACTATAACGGTGCGCAGCAAGAAGGCTTTGGCCCCATGCACATGACCGTTAAAAATGGCGTGCGTTGGTCAACAGCCAATGCGTATCTCAGACCGGCAATGAAACGCAGCAACTTAACCGTGACCACGCATGCGCTAGTGCACAAAGTGCTGTTTGAAGGTAAAAAAGCCGTCGGTGTTCGTTTTGAGCGCAAAGGTAAAATGATTGATGTCAAAGCCAATAAAGAAGTGGTGCTATCGGCAGGCTCAATTGGCTCACCCCACATTTTACAACTCTCTGGGATCGGCTCAGCTGACACACTCAAAAGTGCGGGGATACAGCAAATACACCAATTACCTGGCGTGGGTGAAAATTTACAAGATCACCTTGAATTTTATTTTCAGTTTACGTGCCTACAACCTATTTCACTCAATGGCAAAATCGACCCCTTAAATAAGCTCTTTATCGGCACTCGCTGGATAATCAATAAATCAGGGCTTGGGGCGACGAATCACTTTGAATCTTGCGGGTTTATCCGTTCAAAAGCAGGACTTGAATGGCCTGATTTACAGTATCACTTTTTACCTGCTGCCATGCGTTATGACGGTAAAGAAGCCTTTGCTGGTCATGGTTTTCAGGTCCATATTGGTCACAATAAACCCAAAAGCCGCGGCAGTGTAAAAATTGTCTCTAATGATGCTCATGTTGCACCAAGCATTCAATTTAATTACCTGTCTCACCCTGATGATATCGAAGGTTTTCGCGCCTGTGTACGTTTAACGCGTGAAATCATCAATCAGCCCGCATTGGATGAATATCGCGGCGAAGAAATTCAACCCGGTAACACAGTCCAAACCGATGAAGAGATTGACAGCTTTGTGAGAAGCTCTGTCGAAAGTGCCTACCACCCATCTTGCTCCTGTAAAATGGGCGAAGATGACATGGCGGTCGTCAACTCCCAAACTCAGGTTCATGGGTTACAAAACCTTAGGGTGGTGGACTCCTCCATTTTCCCCACGATTCCAAATGGTAACCTTAACTCACCGACCATTATGTTAGCTGAGCGGGCCGCTGATCTTATTTTAGGCAATCCCCCTCTCGCGCCAAGCACTGCAAGCGTCACCATCGCCGAAAACTGGCAGCAGCAACAACGAAACAAGCCGCCAACAAGACCACTCGCTTAATACACTTTTCTAACTCATCATCTAGGTTCAAGGCCAACCTAAGTCAACAAGACTCAATGGCCTTCATCGCCAAATTTAATTTATCAAGCCTTAGCTTTCGTCAAAACGATAATTAAGGCTTGGAGGATTTTGCAGCTTAACCTTGCTGCTGGTTGGCATAATTAACACCAAAATAAGGAACTAACAATATGTGTTATAAGAACGTAAGCTTGGAGAATAACAATGACAATCTGGCTTAGCATAGGAATAATATTTACTTTTGCAGCAATTGCTTTTGTGATTTATCGCTGGGGAAATATTGAATGTATTGGTGTCACGCCAGTACGTACTTTTACCTTCATTGCGATTTTGTTTACTTCAGGATTAGATGTGGGTCTTATCATGTTTCCCCTCACTGAATTTGCCGGCTATGCCGATTTAAGCGCCAGCCCTGAGTATGGCTTCACTAATCCCTTGGCCATTGAATTTGGCTTCTGGGCATTTCTTATCTGGGCTTTTTATTTTCTAACCTGTTTTTATTTCTGTGTTATAGAACCAAGAGTCAAGTTCTTTGAGATACCCATAATTAAATTTATCAACAACTTAGTTATCATTGGTACCTGTGCCTTTACCGCTTACCTTTTATTAACTAACTTGCCTTGGTACCTACCAGAAATGGGCGATGGTGAGAGCCTTGTGAGCAGTTTCTATCTTATCGTCTTTGTAGTGATCGCCGCCGCTGTCTACTCAAGTACCAGTATTCGCTACGTAAAAATGCTGAGCTTAACCAGCACTTGGTTATTTATGGGCTTAATTGCCATCATGTGGGCTGGCGCCTTTTTATCTGATGATTCTGGTGTTGGAGAATTTTTCAGCACATTTGCCTTGATCGGTGACTATTTTGGTAATATCCATCGTTTTGCTCTGCCGCTGAATGATTACCATGAATTTTACCTGTTCTGGTGGTTTGCTTGGAGCATCATGATTGGCCAATTTACCTCACGTTTTGTCGGTGGAATGAAAACCTACCAAGTGCTTATTGCTATGATGCTATTCCCCTCGCTGCCAATTGCGGTGTGGTTTACGGTATTGTACTACTACAGCGCCAATGACATCGCCACAACGGGATTTTATAACTTGGCCATGGTATTTGTTGGCATCACCTTTGTCATCAATTCCTTAGACTCGTTAATTCGCCTTTATACCGACAACCTAAATTTGACCGTCGAACGCTTTGGCAAAACCAAATATATTTTAGGTAATGTTATTTTAATGAGTGGTTTAACCTTGCTGTTTAAACTCGACTTCTTGCAAATCCAATGGGTTGGCGCTTTAGCTATCGGCTTGATTTTGAGTTGTTTCGGTTACATCTTAGCCAAAAAATATAACAAGGTAGCAAGCATTGAATGCTCACCGACAGAAAACAAAATTGACTTTAGCAAAATTGAATTAGCTAACTAAAAAAGAAAGGGAAATGATGAACATAACAATGAGAAAAATAACATTATTGGCTTTAATCGCCTTACCAAGTACCGCCATCGCAGGGCTTAGCTCAACGGTGACCGCCACCTCAGATTACACCTTTAATGGTGTGAGCCAAACAGGCAACAACCCCGCTTTACAGGCCAGCCTGGATTACGCGGCAGACGATAACTGGTATGTCGGAACATGGGCATCAAATTTTGATTACGGCTCAGGTGATGACACCTGGTTAGAGCTCGATTTTTATGGCGGCAAGTTCTTTCAGCTAACCGAGGCGGTATCTCTAGATGCCGGTATTGGCTATTATACTTACCATGGTGATTCAGACTCAGATGAGTACCAATATCCTGAGCTGTATACCAAGTTTGGCTACGCTTCATCGCTCGGACAAACTGAGCTGAACTTTTGGTACACATGGGATTATTTTGGTACTGATGCTGGTCATTACATCATGATGGCGGCCCACACCTTTACCTTGGCTGAAGGCCATGATATTCGCCTCAGTGTTGACCGCTCAACTTCCCTCGATGAAGACAAATACGATTGGGATGGTGACAAGAGCTATAACCACTTTCGGGCTGAATACATGACCAGCTGGAAGGGCTTCAACTTTAATCTCGCCGTCGAAGATACCAGCATGAACTGGGATACAAGCGATGAACGAGTCGTGGTATCAGTCGCGAGAACCTTTGATTTTTAATCTTTCTTATTAACAAGTTAGATGAACAAGTCGCCATTAGTTATGCGTTAATCTTTAACCATAAAAAAGCCCTGCTAAAAATAGCAGGGCTTTTTTAATTAACGGTTATGCGAATTACTTAACCTTATACGTGACTGTGCCTGTCTGCGTTACACCTGCTTTAGTGGTGTAACTATAATCAAACGTAGCAGAGTTTGACTGACTAGCAGTATCATCATATAAATACACATAGTAAATGTCAGTTGAATATCGGTAGCCTGATGCTAAACTGGTTCCTGTTTGAATACTTATACTGTTACGATCAATACGTTCATTTTCAGCGGCTTTTACAACATATTTCTTGTATAAATTATCAAGAAGTGCGTCATTTTTAACCACATTAAAGACCTTGTAGATTTCATTATTAACTCCATTTTCAACATATGAAGTTAAAGTTAAAGTAAAATCTTTCAATGAGTTAATAGATAATGGAAAAAATAACTGAGCGCTACCACTCCCGCTACAGCCATATAAGCATGCCTCTTCACCTGCGGTATTTTTTCCCTCAATGACGATACCATTAGTGGTAAAATTACTGTTATCTAACACCACATCATTAATATCAAACTCGTTGTTATAAACAACAAATGATTGTTGACTATTCGCGATATTCTCTTCTGTGCCAGAAGCGGTATTAACGAGCTTACCGACCTTATATTGATACTCTCCCTCAGCTAATGCGGCATCTACTGGTGAAGCAGTCAATTTTGTCCCATTGAGAGTCAATACCACTTTCGTAGCAATAGCACGATTATCAAGCTCTATATAAGTATCTCCTGGAGTGACACCTTGCTCATTAACTGTATTTCCAGCTATGATTTTCACTGCATCGATAGAAGTTAATTCAACACTTGAGTGCTCTTCCTCATTATTAACTAAGGCGACTGGAGCTGAAAAAAACATTTCAAGGTTATTATCTTTTACTTTACTCGACAACACTGTAATTGCAGGGATCTGATAACTCGCCATCGATAAGGTCACGGCTAAATTCAGCTCACCATCGACCACTTCTGTATAAAAGGATTGAGCTTGTACGCCTGAAATAGACACCTTATATTGCTGCTCAAACTCTGTCGGATCAATTATTACTTGTGCATTACTATAAGCAAGCTCTCCGACTTCAAAGCTAGGAATTACAATATTAAGCTTGCCTCTGTACCTTGCCTCTACCACGTACTGAGCAGTGGTAGAGTCATAATCAAAGTAGGTATTACCATCATCGTTGCCACTGGCGGCAACTCGCGCGCCAGCTAATGTTGAACCATCTTCACTTAACAAGGTGAGACGTAAATCATATTCTCTTAGAGCATTGATTTCTTTAAGGTAAAGTGTATTTTCATCCCATACTTTATCTGCACTTAATAATCTAGATTCTAGCACTTTTTTATATTCAGGATCATAAGCGGTATATTCTTCAGAATTATCCTCAGAAAGATTAACCTCTAGGGCGAAATCATCAACACCGTCATTATCCACATCAAGTTTGGCGTGTAATTCGGAGGGGATCCCCTCAGGTAACGTCAGCTTATATTCGCCCGTCGCTTCAGTGTAAACAGCAACATCATCGGGCTGTTGTAGCTCTAATGCATATGGATCTTTATCGGTCACATATAATGAATAGACTTCTAAGTCTTCAACATAAGTATTATCACCAGTTTGTAGTAATGTAAGCAGCTTTTCTTTGGGCTTACCAACAATCATCTCTCCTAAGTCTTGCTTGATCTCTCCATGTAAACCCTCTTTCGTCTCACCTTTATATACCATAGTAACAAAAGCATCAGAAGGGCTTTCGAGTTTTAGCATAAAGTCACTAAATGCGGCTTGTTTTTCTAGCAGTAATTTAGCGTCATTAATCTGTACAGGCGTTGACCACTTTCCAGCAAACTTAATGGATGCTTGTGCATCTGACAAGTTTACATCATCGGTGGCCCCTTTTACCGTTCCTGATAAGGTTACCGTCGCAGCATCATTATTGTTATTATCTTCAACTTCTAGACAGCCAGATAGAGACAGCGCGGCAGAAATTGCCAACACTAATTTAATTTGATTAGACATCAAATACTTCCTTTTATTTTATTATGATAGGTAGTTCCGCCCATTTATGTAGGCGACGCTGTAAGAAAACATGAGAGCAAGTGTTATCCATGACACAGGCGCTACATGACTACTCTTACAACGGCGAGATTCTAACAAGATGAGTATCACCCAGCAACAATAAATGCCATATAAAAACAACAAAGCAAGCATAGTAAGTCAAATAACAACAAGTTAAAAACAGGTAAGTCTGAATGTAATACTAGGTGGTTATACAGCCTAGCCCAAATTCAGTTCAAACTAACTTAATTTTATTTTAATCCCACGCTTTTAATTTTCTATACAAGGGGATTACGGCTGATCCCTAAATGCTGGGCACTGCGGCTGACATTGCCATCAAATCGATAATAACTCCCCAGCAGATGGCACAAAAGTGCAGTTTCTACTAAATGTACCTGACTGGGAATAAATACTAAGATTTGTTGACTGTGGTGCAACTCATAAATCTATGTCCGTGAATAACATGTTAATCACCGATCAACTACTGCTACGCCATCGCTACTCATGCCAATTACCCCCGATATCGAGCGCTACATTGACCAACTTATTCGAATACTATTCCCCCCAATGGCGCAGTACATAACCTCCACTATCAAAACATCAAGAACTTATTGGTCAGTTATGATGTCAATCCATTAGGTTCCTTTTAAGATAAATTCCAGTAATGGCTGAAATAAGAAAAAGCCTAATTTTCGATACTAGGCTTTTTATTTTGAGACTTAGTCATTAACCAATTCTACGACTGTAAGCTATGATGCTCTGACGGTAAATTTCCAACAGCTCTGTATCTTTCACCGCAATGCCCACACGCTGAGCAGTATACTTCTCCCATTCATCATTGAGGTACTGATCAAATTTCTGAATCGTCATGCCCTCTGCAGGCCCCTCAGTCACCACACGCACAGGCCCTTCTCTCAGGGTAAACAGATCGGGTTTTATCACATAAGCAATCGCTGATGGATCGTGCACATGACACGCATCAATACCGACCTTTTGTTTATAAAACCTCAGGTAAAAACGGCTGACATCCCAGATAAACTGACCCATTTCACCAGCATCGTCACGCAGTTTATCAAGGTAATCAACTGTAAAAAAACTCTGCTCGGTGACATCCAGCCCAATGATGACCACAGGCCAAGATGCGCTAAAAACACTATCCGCCGCATGGGGATCATCATGAACATTAGCCTCGGCATAAGGGGTCACATTACCACGGTGATCATTGACCCCAAATGCCCCCCCCATGATGACCACTTGCTTTACCAAATTAACAATTTCTGGTTCTGCTTGCAGGGCTAACGCTAAGTTAGTCAAGGGACCAATCGCCACTAACGTGATCTCATTGGGCTCAGCTTTAACGGCATCGATAATGTATTGAAACGCGGGACGATCATCTATCTCTCCTCTAACATCGACAGGTACTTCAACATCTCCAAAACCACTCTCACCATGCACCACAACCGTGGGACCGGCAGGACGTCGAACTAGAGGTTTACTCTCACCTTGAGCAACATCAGCTTTTAATTGATATTTTTGCTTCAAATAAAGCGCATTACGAGTCGCATTCTCGATGGTAACATTACCAAAAACCGTGGTAATGGCCTTTAGTTCTATTTCTGGATGTGACTCGGCGAATAAGATAGCCATAACATCATCAATGCCAGGATCTGTGTCTAATATTATTTTCTTCGCCATACATTCATTATCCAGTTATTTATTGGCGGCTATATAGCATCTTTAATAGAGTAAACTCTCGGAAATGAACTTCCTTAAACAATATAAAGCCCCTAGATATACCTAAACGACCTCAATATGCTTGGGTATAAGTCATTAATACTAATTTCCTAGTTCTAACTGCGGACTTTGTGACTTAATCCAATATTTGAGTGGAATTTGAGAAACCAACATGCCAAATAGCATCAAGCCGCAGCCAAATAAGGCTCGTCCATCCATGTCTTCGCCCAAGAAAATTATCCCACCAATCGCAGCAAATACCGCTTCTAAACTTAAAATAATTGCAGCATGTGCTGGGTTAACGCCTTTTTGTGCCACCAGCTGTAAGGTATAGGCAATACCCACAGACACGATGCCAGAAAAAGCAAGTGGCGCCCATGCCGCAGCAACGTTTTCAATCTGGGTAATTTCTAAACCAGTGGAAACCATCAAACTCAATAAACCACACATCAAAAACTGTAATTTAGCCAGCAAAATAGCAGAATTTTTCCGCGTAAAATGATCAACGGCTAGAATATGCATTGCCCAAAATAGAGCACCAATAAGCTGCAATGCATCACCATAGCCAATAGTAAAATCTTCTTTGATACTTAAAAAATACAATCCAAATACTGCAACTGCGCATCCAATCCAAGTGTTGATTCCCGTTTTATGTTTTAACATTAACCCTAAAATAGGCACTAAAATAATATATAGACCAGTGATAAACCCGGCATTGGCAGCGGTTGTATATAATAAACCGACTTGCTGAAATGAAGCCGCGATAAACAAAAGGACCCCAAGCGTCAATGATCCTAATAACAAAGAGCCCCTACTTTCGATCTTGATTTTACCTCGTCGATGAAAGAAAAAAACTAATGGTAATAAACTAATTGCTCCAATTAAAAATCGTAATCCATTAAACATAAAGGGAGATAAATGATCCATCCCTAAACTTTGAGCCACAAAACCAAGCCCCCAGATAGCAGCGATAAACAGTAATAAAATATTTGCAGGCAAAAGAATGTCCTTAAAAATAAAAGTAGCAAAACAGAAAGTCATGATAATGTCGTCGCATACTTTACCATTATTTATCACTTTGCTACCATCAATCCTCGTTTTCAATACCGAGTCCCGCCTTAAAAAATAATTTCATCTCTACCAATCTGTAATCATATCAAAACAGGCTAAGCCACACTGAAACTGGCTAAGATAGAAAATAGGGTATTTTATCAAGCTGAAAGTTAACAGCTATACCAAGAGGGGAAACATTATTTTAATCGAAATTGTTTGTTAAAAGCCAAATGGCAGTAATGGCTTCGATTGATGCAATCAGTGCTAAAATAAGACAAATTATCATCAGTAGTTTAGAGGACGCACCTTGGTATCGTTTGTGGTTAAATATGGATGCTACAACATCCATTAGCTGATTGAACAATTTATTATCGCTTCTTACCACTTCTGTTACTGGTTGATGTTGAGGTACAAGATCACTATCAATTACCAGCATATACCCCTCTTTAGGGATCGTTTTAATTTCACAGTTAAGTCCATCAAATAACATCAGAGATTTACGTAAATTCGAAACAGCTTTAGTTAATGAAGCATCACTCACGCATACCTCATTCCACACTTCCTCGTTGATATCAAACTTGTTAACAACTTGATTTTTATGATTTATCAAGATGGTTAATATTGCTGCTTCGCGCCCTCCTATATTAACAACATTATCACCATAGCTGATCTCTCCCTTTAATTTATCGAAAAATATATGTTTGCCTAAAGCGTAAGTTCTTCCCATCTATCAACCTTACATATCGCTATAGTAACTAAAATCATTTTACAAGTGCATCTACAGGGGTTTTAACACTCATTAATTTTTGTATTATAGTTCATTTGTCTCATCATCGACCTACTTCAGAATTCGAAATAACAAAGTTTCATGCCTAGAGAAGAAAAAAGGGATTATCCACAAAGTTACTCTACGCCATGTTATATTAATGCCCATTCGATCCCGTATGACAATTTAAGGTTAAATCAATGAAAGTAGGTATCATAGGTGCAATGGAGCCTGAGGTCGTCCACTTAATCGCTTCAATGAATAACACTGAGTCACACACCATCGCTGGTATTGAATTTGTTACTGGTACATTAAACGGCAAAGAAGTCATTGTGACTCGTTCAGGCATAGGTAAGGTAGCGGCAAGTATCGCTACCACACTGCTTATCGAAAGATATGCACCTGACGCTATTATTAACACCGGCTCTGCTGGTGGGTTTGTTGATTCATTAGCTATCGGTGACATAGTTATATCCTCTGAAGTGCGTCATCACGATGTAGATGTCACCGCATTTGGATATGAAATAGGTCAAATGGCTCAGCAACCAGCCGCTTTTATACCTGATGAAAAGTTAAAAAAAGCTGCCAATAAAGCCGTCACGCATTTAGGTAAAGTGAAAGCTATCGAAGGTCTTATTTGTACTGGTGACAGTTTTATCTGCGATCCTATTCGCACTAAAGCCATGCTGACACACTTTCCATTAATGGCAGCTTGCGAAATGGAAGGGGCTGCGATTGCCCAGGTATGCCATCAATTTTCGATCCCATTTGTCGTTATTCGTTCACTGTCTGACAATGCTAATAATGACTCACCGGTCGATTTTGATTCATACATAGTAAAAGCAGGACACCACTCCGCTCTTATGGTGATATCTTTACTAAAGTACCTATAATCCCTAGCATCATCATAATTAACAAGTAATCACAAGGCTACGACTATGGTTCCTGAGTTTGCTCAGCAATTACTCCATGATTCTTCATTATATCAGGGAGCCATAACCCTTTTTGTTAGTTTATTATTATCAAAAATTGCACCACTTCCTCGCACTATCCAACCTCTGGCCTGGTTTAATTTACTGGGTAGGGAGTTAGCGAAAAAAGTCAACCGACGAGGGCGATCACATACACAGCAAACAATAGCAGGTACCCTATCCACACTCCTGTTAGTTATTCCTTTCTGGGCCATCATCACCTTTTTGCTGCAACTTGCTGACTTTCCTTGGCTATTCGAGTTTATTATTCTCTATGTATGCCTAAATGATGAGAATTTTAATTTGATTGCCAAGGAAATTAATCATGCAATCAAACATGAAGATAAAGTGCTCGCAAGAGAAATATTAGCACCATGGCTCAGCCGAGATACTAAAGAACTTACCATCATTGGTTTAAGGAAAGCCACCATAGAAAAACTGGTAACCACACCAGTCTATGGCACCGCAGCTTGTGTACTCTTTTTTATTCTCGGTGGAGCCCCGCTAGTACTTGCTGCTCGAATGCTTAAACAACTTGAACTTTGTTGGTTACCGTTCAATCCTCATTTTCGCTATTTTTCTTTACCTGTTTACCTGTTGAACACGTTAATATTTGCACTCCCTAGTTGGCTTTGGAACATCACTCTTGCGGTGCAAGGCGGACCTAAAAGCCTACTGACTTTAATGAGGCCTATCACACTAAATGGCTGTATTTATCATGAATTAAATACTTATGCTGTCGCTGCCAGTGTGTTGAATATCGAGCTTGGGGGGCCGATGAAATTCAATGGCATCAAAGTGATCACCAACAAACTTATTTACGGCCAACTGCCAGGTGAACATGCCATTAATGACGCCATTAGATTAATAAGAATGAGCCATTCTATTTGGGTTGGTTTTGTGATACTCATTCCTTTGATTTGGGCTGGTTTACGCAACTTTCCGCTCAACTAAGTATGATTGAGTGTTTCATGCTAATCTATTTAATTTAACCCTATCTACCATAATCCTATAGAAACATATGTAACGTTAGCCCTTCTCTCATTTATAGGCTTGATAACTGGCGTAAGAGGAGGCATTATTCTAAGTATCTTGCATCATAAGGTGACAGTGTAGGTGCGCATGGCATACACTTGTTGTTGTATTAAACAAGATAAACAAACTTTAGTCCTAGCGACATTGGCAAGCTTTAGGAGTGGCAATTGATGATCATTAGATCTCATCTGTTATTCAGGACTTTACTCTAAAAAATCTATCGAATAAGAACTCATGATGTTGCGATATATCAGTCTCATGTTTGCATTTATTATCTTGCCTTCAATGGCGGCAAATGGCCAAATGCCCTCAGAGCAACAGTTAGCGGTAAAATACATTAAAGCAGTGACAGATCACGACTATAACACCTTAGTTAACTTCTATAACCGTGATAGTGTCTTTAACGATAAAACAGCCGATAAAACCTATACAGGAAAACGAGATATTCTCAGTTTTTTAAAGCGTGCACATCAAGGTGTGCTGGAATATGATTTTAATATAGAACATATGTTTAATTCTGATTCCTTGGTGGTAATGATTGGTAATTATCATTACAAAGGCCCAGGGGAACAATTTGGTAAACCTGGAAAAATCATTGACTTAGCTATCCCCAGTGTCACAACAGTGACATTCGATGAAGATACAAATAGAGTTAAGGAACATCTAGATCTTATGGATTATCAAACAATGGCTGATCAACTGGCTATTCAGTAACGGTATTCAATATTTCACTAAAGAAACGGCCTAAAGTGGGTCTTTAAGCCGTTTTATTCAATCCAAGATTCAATTAAACTAAGATTATCTTAGCAAATTTACGCTTACCGACTTGGAATATTGCACTCGTACCCGCAGTCAGCTGCAGGCGTGTGTCTTCAATCTTAACACCGTCGATTTTAGCTGCTCCTTGCTTAATCATGCGCATACCATCAGAAGTTGAATTGACCAAACCAGCTTCTTTAAGCAAATTAGCAATAGCAATTCCCTCACCTGCAACGATCTCTAGTTCTTGAATATCATCAGGGATAGCCCCTTTTTGAAAACGATTAATAAATTCTTGATGAGCAGCTTCTGCCGACTGTTCGTCATGAAAACGCGCAATAATTTCTTTCGCAAGCGCTATTTTAATATCACGTGGGTTGGTCCCTTGCTCAACATCGAGTTTATACTGTTCAATGTCACTTAATGGACGAAAAGAAAGCAGCTCGAAATAACGCCACATTAGAACATCAGAAATTGACATTATTTTACCGAACATCTCACCAGCAGGCTCACTTACCCCAATATAATTATGCGCTGACTTAGACATTTTCTTAACACCATCTAAGCCCTCCAACAAAGGCATCATAATCACAGTTTGCGGTTTTTGGCCATTCGCTTTTTGTAACTCTCGGCCCATAAGTAAATTAAACTTTTGATCCGTTCCACCTAACTCTACATCGGCCTCTAGTGCTACAGAGTCATAACCTTGGAGTAAAGGGTACATAAATTCATGAATCGCAATAGACTGCCCCGAAGCATAGCGCTTCTTAAAGTCATCACGCTCCATCATACGCGCCACAGTTTGCTGTGATGCTAGGCGTATCATACCTGCAGCACCAAGTGGTTCTAACCAGCTAGAATTAAATTCTATACGCGTTTTAGCAGGATCTAAAATCTTATAAACTTGTTCTTTATACGTTTCAGCATTAGCCAATACTTGCTCACGAGTCAAAGGAGGGCGAGTGCTATTCTTGCCACTTGGATCTCCCACCATGCCAGTGAAGTCACCGATAAGAAAGATAACCTCATGGCCAAGCTCTTGAAAAGCACGCATCTTATTTAAGATGACGGTATGGCCTAAATGAATATCTGGAGCTGTAGGATCAGCACCAAGCTTAACACGTAAAGGGCGCCCCTCTTTCAACTTTTCCAGCAGATCCGCTTCGAGTAAAATCTCATCGGTACCACGTTTAATTTCTGCTAATACTTGGTCTAAATCAGCCATCTCGCCAGCTACTCCAAAGAGCCTATGAATCAAATAAAGAGAGCTATGTTACTTGTTAGCCAGCACAATTGAAAGCGTGTACACTTAAGGGATCTCGATAAATAAATAATTGCTACTTAGCTCAATAGGAAAGGGGTCGATGGGAAAGGTTATAACATTATTAAAATTGCTACCCAAAATGCACCAAATATTGCTAACAGTTTTGGTTTCCATCACTTTAGTTATTTTAATTCTACTCGTTGATAACACACAAAAATTAAAACATGCTAACCAGCAGCTTTCTGGTACCGTTGAGCTTGATCATCTCGGTACACCATCTTCAAACAAAAATACACTCAACAACCAAGAACAATTAAAAGTTCCCCTTGCTTTTCGCACCCCAGTATCACCTTCTTCCAGCAACACAGAACAAAAGAGTGCTGAACAAACAACAACCGTCAATATAGACAGCTCAATGAACAACACCGAAAAATTTAAAGTAAAAAGTGGTGACACCTTAGCGGCACTCTTTAAACGTGCAAATTTAAGTTCACGTGATGTTTATGAAATAACGTTACTGCCTCAAGCAAAAAAACACTTGCTTAAGATCATGCCAAATCAAGAAATCATCATCGCTAAAAATACTCAAGGGGAGTTCACTGAGCTTACGTTCCATTTAGATCCTATCTCGACATTAATCATCACTAAAAATGACAGCGGTTATAAAGAAAAAATCGTGAACAAAGAAATCGAAAACCGTCCTAAATTTGCCAGTGCTACAATCAATAGCAATTTCTGGAATTCAGGTGTTTCCGCAGATCTCACGCCAAATCAAATCATGCAGCTCGCCACCATTTTTGGCTGGGATATTGATTTTGCCCTAGATATCAGAAAAGAGGATAACTTTGCCATCATCTTCGAAGAAGAGTTTGCTGATGGTAAATTTCTACGTAACGGTAATATTCTCGCCGCTGAGTTTATTAATCAAGGCGATCGTTATACCGCCGTGCGTTACACTGATGGTAACTACTATTCGGAAGATGGACGTAGTATGCGTAAAGCTTTTCTACGCTCCCCTGTCGATTTTAAGTATGTCAGTTCCAGCTTTAATCCTAAACGACTTCACCCTGTAACTGGCCAAGTACGTGCTCACAGGGGAGTTGACTATGTCGCCGCCGTCGGCACCCCCATTAAAGCAGCAGGTAAAGGCAGAGTGATCAAATCTGCATATAATCAATACAATGGTAACTACGTGTTCATTAAACACAATGACACCTACACCACTAAATACTTACACCTTAAAAAGCGTAAAGTTAAACAAGGCGAGAATGTTAAACAAGGGCAGATAATTGGTACATTAGGGTCAACAGGTCGAGTGACCGGTGCACATCTTCATTATGAGTTCATCGTGAATGGAACACACCGCAATCCAAGAACCGTTAAGCTACCAAAATCATTACCGATTGCCAATAAAGAAAAATCAACATTTTTAGCCCTTAGCAAGCAAATAATGACTAAGCTTCAGCAGAACAAACAAGTATTACTTGCTTCACAGTCGCATGACTAACAATCATAAGTACCTGATATATTATTCGTCATAGCGCTAACATTAACGCTATGACAAAGCTCAACTAAGGTAAATCATATTTAATGAATCAACGTTATTTTATTGGCTTAATGTCAGGAACCAGCATGGATGGTGTCGATGCGGTACTGGTCGACTTCAGCCAAAAGCAAACAAGACTCATCGAAAGACACAGCCAAAATATTCCAAAACATACATTAAGTGGTCTGCGGCGTCTTTGCTTACCGGGAAGTGATGAAATCACTCGCTTGGGGCAACTTGATCGTAGCGTTGGACAACTATTTGCCTCTGCTGTTAACGCCTTATTAGCTAAAGCTGACATAGCAAAAGAACAAGTCATCGCCATCGGTAGCCACGGGCAAACCATCAGACATATGCCAAATTTGGATATGGGCTTTACCCTACAAATAGGTGATCCTAATACCATTGCTGTCGAAACGGGTATTGATGTTATCGCTGATTTTAGGCGAAAAGACATTGCCCTTGGTGGACAAGGTGCCCCATTAGTCCCTGCATTTCATCAACAGATGTTTGCTAAAAAAGACGCAAGCCGAGTCATACTCAATATTGGGGGGATAGCGAATGTGACCTATCTACCAGGGAATGAACAACCTGTGATAGGCTTCGATACTGGCCCAGGTAATACGCTTATCGATGCCTGGATCCAACAAGTAAAACATGAAGACTATGACAAAAATGGCGATTGGGCGGCCAGTGGTAAAACCGATGAAAAACTGCTTAAGCATCTACTCTCCCACTCTTATTTTTCCATGGCATTTCCTAAAAGCACAGGCCGTGAACTGTTTAATCAAGCCTGGCTAGAACAACAAATGGCAGCATTTGGACACCTTAGCGAAGCCGATATTCAATCCACGCTACTCGACGTCACTTGCCACAGCATAGCCAAAGATGTATTAACACTTTCTACCGGTGGTGAGTTATTTGTCTGTGGTGGTGGAGCATTTAACACCGAATTAATGACTCGACTTAAAAAATTATTAATTCATTACGAAATAAACTCAACTGCAATCCTTAACATGAACCCACAATGGGTTGAAAGCATTGCCTTCGCTTGGCTGGCCATGAGACACCATAACGGCTTGTCGGGGAACCTCCCAGCTGTCACTGGCGCATCTAGAGAAGCGATACTAGGTTCTCTATTTCCAGCCACTTAATACACTTTAACCTAATCAATAGTCACTTAACCAACATTAACCTAGCAGTAGATTCTATCGCTCTTTCGATAACTTAAGAATACGACAAAGCATAAGGAATAATGATATGAATATGACGCAAAAAATGGCTGCGGAATTTATTGGAACCCTTTGGCTTGTTTTAGGAGGATGTGGTAGCGCTGTATTAGCAGCCACTTTTCCAGCAGTGGGAATAGGCCTATTAGGTGTCTCTTTTGCCTTTGGTCTAACGGTACTCACCATGGCTTACGCTATTGGCCACATTTCAGGTTGTCATCTAAACCCTGCTGTCTCTTTCGGTCTATGGGCCGGTGGACGCTTTCCCGCAAATCAATTACTGCCTTATATCATCGCTCAGGTTACAGGTGCTATTGCTGGAGCAGGCGTTTTATATCTCATCGCCTCAGGCAATGCAGATTTTACGTTAACCGATGGCTTTGCCTCAAATGGATTTGGTGAGCACTCTCCTGGAGGCTACAGCATGACAGCAGCCTTAGTCACAGAAATGATCATGACCCTATTTTTCTTAATGATTATCTTAGGCGCTACCGATAGCCGGGCTCCACAAGGATTTGCTCCTATTGCTATCGGTCTTGGGCTCACCTTGATCCACCTTATCAGTATTCCAATCACCAATACCTCAGTTAACCCAGCACGTAGTACAGGTCCAGCTCTGTTTGTTGGCGATTGGGCTACCTCTCAATTGTGGTTATTTTGGGTAGCCCCTATTGCTGGGGCAATTTTAGCGGGGATGATCTACAAACTTTTTAGTGTTAAAGAAGGATAATGATTAATTGAAAACCAGTCTATTTAACGTAATTGGTATAATAAGCAGGTTTGATCCAAAATATTTTAATTTCCTTGCAGTGAAATGCTATTATCTGCAGCAATAGACGAGAAGACTTGCTAATCAATGAGAACAGACCATGAGTAAAAGCGCAAAAGATGCAACCAATATGACTCCCGAAGCACGCTACGACTATTTAGTCGAACAGGCCAAAGAGCATAAAACACTCTGGACCCTGCAAGATAATGATGGTTGCGTAATGCTAACCACTGATGATGAAGACTGCATCCCTATGTGGCCAAGTGAAGAAACAGCAAATTTGTGGGCTGTTGATGACTGGAAAGATTGTACCCCATTATCGATCCCACTGAATGAATGGTTAGAACGCTGGGTTCCAGGTATGCAAGACGACAATCTTTGTGTGGCTATATTTCCAGTCCAAGAAGATCTCGGCGTGGTCATCGAACCTTATGATGTTGAACAACGTTTAACACCAAAGAAGCAACAAAAACACTAAATAAACTTCGCTATTCAAGGAGAATAATCTTGGAAAGCAAAACCTCGAAAGCCATAACAAACGTCACTACGGAGACTGTAAAACCATACGTAAAGGAGGGTTATACTGGCTTAGCAAAACATAAAAGTAAGCTGCCTAAAAGGCTTGCTATATTGTGTGCTTTTTTCACAATAGCCTCTATCAGCGGGATCGTTGCAAAACAGGGAGTGCTATTTTGTATGCTGACTTTGCTGATGGTCGTTGCCATACTTGGTCGCCAAAAAACGGCCATGTATATGCTACAAGCTTATACCGTGATCCAACTTGGTTTACTCTGCATATTACCCGTTATTTTGTATGATCCAGATAATTTAGTGGTAGGCAACCCTTCTATGTTCAGGCTTGGTAAATTTGAAAGTAACGTTCCAGATGAGATAGTTTTTGCTTTATTAATTATACTCGCGTTGCTGCAAGTATGGATAGCATTTACTCCTAAGGTAAAAACCTACTTTAATGATAAAGTTAACTTTAATATCATAAGTTAATCTTAATTATTTTCTTATTATGAACATAAAAAAGCCAGTAGAGTTTCTCAACTGGCTTTTTTATGGGTAGTGTTAAACAGAAAAACTCGCACCACATCCACATGTCGTTGTCGCATTAGGGTTTCTAACAAAAAAACGAGAACCTTCTAATCCTGAGGTGTAATCTACTTCACCGCCAACTAAATATTGTAAGCTCATAGGATCGACAACAAGTAAAACGCCCTGCTTTTCTATCGTAAAATCGCCTTCATTAACCTTCTCATCGAACGTAAAACCATACTGAAAACCAGAACAGCCACCACCGGTAACATACACTCGCAGTTTCAACGCATCGTTTTCTTCTTCTTCAAGCAAGGTTTTAACCTTTGACGCTGCAGCATCCGTAAACTGGATTGGCAATTCATCTTGTTCTGCCGCTTGTTCAGCTATCTCTTCAGACATTAGCACCTCTTACATCGATTAACTAACAAGGATTATCTAATACCTGACCATTTTGTTCAAGTATTATACTTATGCTATTTTATTTCTGTGACTCATTCAAAATGTTATCTTCAAACGCGTTAACACTATGCATTCTCGCTCCCGAAGAGCTAACCTCAGATAAAATATCAGAAATGAAGTCTTTATCACTTTTTTCCTCGTTATATTTTAGTGTATTTTTATCTATTTCTTTAGGATTGTTATTATTAGCCTTAGTATCAGACATGACCAACTCAGGCAATAATTGCTCTATACTGTATTCAATATTAGCAACAGAGCCTTTTTCCCAACGACTCGATGGCACTTTGACACTCACCTTAACTCTAGATAATTCAAACCCTTCCGGTAAGGTAAATTCCATTTCCTGTATTTGAAAATAGATAAAATTAAAATCAAATAACTCCTTATCATCCAGTAGTTGAGCAAGATCTAACTCAACTATTTTTTTATTTTGAATACCCACTAAAATAATAGACGATTTACCTTTTAGTGACTGTTTACGTTTTTGCAATTGAGTGAGGATAAGTTTAAGTCGGTATTGTCTTGGCAATAAGCTTAATGTTAAGTTAATCTCGTCAATAAATACCCCATCAGCACTGCTTTCTGGCGCCACAACACTACGGTAAAAATTAAGTTCCCTCTCTAATTCGCGCTGTTTATTGTGTTGTTCGGCAAATATCTGCTGCATTTTATTGCTCGTTTCTTTTACCAGCGTTAGTTCTAATTCTTTAGATACGAGTACTTGAGCTTGAATGTTGAATTTTTCAGTCAATTTATCAGTCTCTTGTGTGTTACTCTTCTCAATGGGTTGATTATACTCAATCCAAAGATTCATACTTAGGCAGCCGATGGTAAAAGCCAATAGCATTAAAAGTAGAAGGTACATGCTCGACGGCCTAATTTTTCGTTCAAAAACTTGTATTCGTTCCACCCAAGAATAATGACTTAGCATTAATTAACAACCTCTTATTGTAATTACTTATATTAACTTTTGTCTTGTTTGAGTATCATTTAGACAAAGGATGTTAAGGACGGTACTTGTGCTATATCGACTCAAAAAAATGCGTGCCCAATGGCAAAAGCATCTCAATTCAGAGCTTAAAGATACCTTATCTCAGGCAAAAATCAGCTTACAGCTGTCTATACTTGCTTTACTGTTTGCATTGATGGCATCGGCCGTTATCATCCTATTTCGTTTATTGCTTCTGTGGATAAACACTTACACAAAAACGACTGAACTTGATTTTACTGGCATAGCCGACGGCTGGCGAGTGTTATTACCTATGGTGGGGGCCATTTTAATTTGGTTTGTCGCAAAAATAAGCTCTAAACGTTATAAAAGAATGGGAATTGCTTATGTTTTACATAGAGTTAAACTTCATTACGGTAAACTTCCCTTACAATCAGCGCCAAGTCAATTTTTTCAAGCCCTGTTTGCCTTAGCAACAAATTTCTCCGTTGGCAGAGAAGGACCGGTCATACATTTAGGGGCTGTCACCGCCAGTGTATTAGCCGAAAAATTTAAACTACCTGATAACAGCGTTCGCATCATGTGTGCTAGCGGAGTTGCTGCGGGAATAGCCGCCACATTTAACACTCCGCTAGCCGCTGTCATCTTCGTATTCGAAGTGATCTTAAGAGAATACAAAGTTCACTATTTTTTCCCGATCATTATCGCTGCCATATGTGGCACTGTTACCAACCAGCTAATGTTCGGTAACATACATGAATATGACCAAATTGGCATCATACATATTCCTCTTTCTCAATACCCAATCTTGGCGATCTGTGGCTTACTCTTAGGTTGCATCGCAGCTCTGTTTAATTCATCACTATTAAAAGTCACTGCGACAGGACAAAGCTGGCCCTTACTCTACCGTGTATTACTCGCGGGTATAGTAACAACGATTGTGGGTATGCTAATGCCCGAAGCACTGGGAAGTGAAGAGCTTGCCATAGATCAAGCCATCAGTGAACATCCTAGTATTCTCTTTTTAATCGCACTCCTTGTCGCCAAAATAATCGCCACGATTGCTGCTATTGGGTTAGGGATCCCCGGCGGGGTTATAGGCCCAATTTTCGGGATCGGCGCACTAGTAGGAGCTATCTTGGCATTAACCAGCGCCATATTATTCCCCTCTATTGCTCCCTATGTTGGTCTCTATACCATTATAGGTATGACCGCGATTATGGGGGTCTGCTTAAGTGCACCACTGGCAGCGTTAGTTGCGCTACTAGAGATGACCAATAACCCCTCTATTATATTACCCGCAATGTTTGTCAGTATTCCTGCTTTTCTCATTGCCCATCAGGCCTTTAATACCAAATCACTCTTTTTAGAACAACTGGACATCATGGGGCTTGATTACCGTGTATCAGCAGTTCAGCAAGCACTACAAAAAACCGGTGTGAGAGCACGTATGGATAAACGCATGGTGATCGTCTCTGACAATAATGAGCTTCAACTTGAAGTTCTCAAACGCGCAGAAGGACGATCCGTATTAGTAAGAAGCACTGAAGATCAGATGGAAATGCTGCAATTGGAGATGCAACGCTATGATAGTGAAAGCGCACTCACTCGTCACCCCATTGAAGGACTACCCGATACTGCAACACTCAATGAAGTGTATAAAATTCTTTCCAGAGAACGTCGTGGTGAAGTTTACATTTATCAAAATAAAAAAGAGAACATTGTCGGTGTTGTCAGCTGGGGGGCATTACAAAAAGAGATACGGTCAGGTCAAATTTAAGATAGCTGCATGCACTAAGCGCTGACATAGGCGCCTCTTTATACACAACTTATCGTTACAATAACGTAGAAATTTAGTATCAGAAACTTCTATTTTTCTTTCATTAATAAAAACAGAGGCTTTGATTAGCAGTGCTTTCTATCACTCAGTTTTATGAACTGAGAACTGATGCACAACATAAATTAACGCCATAAAGCAAGTGACAGTGCCCAAATGACCTTTCAATTAAAATCAACCAATTCATCATTTTCACTTATTATCATTTACCTTATATTTGGCTAAATGCTGACGTCGTTACCGATATCAAAGCACAATCTCACACTTAATAGCTGTTTATGACTAACAAACGCCCCCTAATATAGGCATATTAAAGCGCACAATTTAAGCACTATTCAGGTTAGTTAGTCTTTGACCATCGCACTCGTGATAACAACTTCTTCAGGCTCTTGATCAAATTGTTCAACACCAGCCATATCAAACATGCTAGAAGAGAGTTGTGTCTGCAACGACATGCTAAGTTCTCTTTGAGCCACCTGCATCATCTCTTGCATCTGTATTGCCATGTTCTGTTCAATCGTCGTGTTTAAATCAGTCAAAATAAGCATATCTGCATTGGCTATTGCACTTGTACTGCTCCCCATAAATACCGCTATTGCTAGAGATATTGTTGCCAATTTGCTGATAGTAGAATTAAACATGATACCTTTCCTCACTATAAATATAGACACTTAAAATTAAACCTAAACCATTGATATTAAAAACTTATAAATGAAACTTATATTTTTTATAAACACTCACAATGTACCTTGTAATGTGAGCTTAAGACCAAAACCTTCTACAGGAACTCATGACTATAGACTACACAAAATGAGTGTGCATAAGCTTGTGGGAAAATATGTATAAAAATGTATAAATTTAGGTCGAAAGTTTACTTTGAAAAAATTCATCAAGTTGCTCCACAGAAACTAATTTTGGGCATTTTTGTAATAGCAAATTAAGACACAGAAATAATCTAGCGGCATGTTCACATGCCGACCTTATCGCAGCGACCTCTAAATTAACTTCAAGTAATAATTCCCTAGCCCATTTTTAAGGGATCACTTCTCACCTAACAAATCTGTTTCTACAGATGCCTCTTCGCTTAAATTTGAGTACATAACCGCCACCACTGAATCATCTTGTAGATACTGATACATGTTGCAGCATGCAACTTGAGAGGCCTTGCTGTTAGCTCCAAAAAAACATCAGTTGAGACAGCAAAGTAACATCAATATTCTCGAATGAGATGAGGAATTTGAAAGGTAAATGATATAAAAATGAATACTCTAATCCATATTAGAAACGTTTTTATCTTAATTTCTAGCGTATTCATTTTTGTACATTGAACTGAACAAGGCCTCAGAGTAACAATGACATTACCTATGACTATAAATCCTGGCTTAACTAAATAACTGTCGATGAGAGCCTTCAACACCAATATTAGATTAGGTATTGTTTTAAAATGATTTTTATTATATTTTTATTATATTTTTATAATTTTTTATATCTTTTCACATACAATAAACAGAAATTAAAGGTAGCGTCATTGCTGTGGTAATCTATAGTGAAATTTAGCAAAAAGTATTGATTTGAATCAAATCAATACTGATTAAAAAAAAGGCCTTTAAAGGCTAGCAAATGAGATAAAATGTAAGGAAGGATATGGGCATAAATAAGAATAAAAAGGCTTCTACGACAAAGACTATAAGCCTCTCAATAGGGTTATCTATGGTCATAACCAGTGGCATGAGTATCGCTGCAAGTGACGAAAACCTATTAAATATGTGTCAAGCCTGTCACGGAAATGATGGAAATAGCCAGTTTACTTCTATTCCGAATCTAAAATGGCAAAATCAAGCCTATATGGTGCAACAGTTAGCACAATTTAAAAATGGCCAACGCCAAGATAAGACCATGAGTAAAGTCGCCAAACTACTGAGTACTGAACAAATGGAAGCTATAGCAAGCTACTTTCATAACGGTAAGGAAGAATAAGAATGACTATCGATAGACGTAAATTTTTAAAAGGCGCTGTGGCCACTTCAGTATCAGCAATCTTACCGATTAATTGGGTTTTTGCTCAAAATCGGCCAGCAGGGATCACGCCTCTTGATGTCTCAGCAGTCACTTGGTCAAATGTTGAAAACCTTCCTACACATTTTACCGTGCTAAATTCAAATCCACTGAACGCTTTCCCACCAGAACATATGCTTGCACCGATGAAAACGCCTGCTGATGTTGCGTTTATCCGCTGGAATGGTCAACTGCCAGACTTTGAGAATATCAATCCAGATACTTGGGAATTCACCGTCGATGGCGAGTCTATTGAAACCTCAAAAACCTATACTATTGCCGAATTAAAACGTCAATTTAAGACCCACACTCAGCAACTGGTACTCGAATGTGGCGGTAACAGCCGTAAAAATTTCTATCCTAACGCTAAGGGAAACCAGTGGAGCAATACCGCAGTATACTGTGCAGAATGGACAGGGGTACTGGTTAAAGATGTCCTCGCAGACTGCGGTATAAAAAGTGATGCCGTTTACACCGCAAATTATGGTGCCGATAAACATCTCAGTGGTAAAGGCGCTGCAGTTTCACGCGGAGTGCCTATTGAAGCGGCAGTCAATGAAAACGCCATGATAGCTTGGGCCATGAATGGAGAGGATATCCCTTACCTGCACGGTTACCCTCTGCGTATCGTCTTTGGTGGACGTCCAGCCTCTGTCTCACAAAAATGTGCCACTGGTATGGGCGTACGTAATCGCGTACATGATGGTACTAAAATGGCGGCCCCAGCTTATCAGGTACCTAAGAACCCTGTAGCTCCGGGCGAAAAAGTCGACAATAAAGACTTTAAGATCATCGAAGAGATGATCGTTAAGTCCCTTATTACAGCACCACAAACAGGCGGAGAACTAACGCTCGGTAAATCATTGGAAGTCAGTGGGCATGCTTGGGCTGGTACCCGAGAGGTCGCAAAAGTAGAAGTGAGCTATGACTATGGCACAACTTGGCAAACCGCGGCTTTAACTAAACCTGTCAACCCTATGGCGTGGCAGCATTGGAAACTGAGTCTAACCTTACCATTGACGGGCTATTACGAAATCTGGGCTAAAGCAACTGACACCAAAGGGGATGCTCAGCCTATGGTGCAGCCACAGTGGAATCCAAAAGGCTATCTATTCAACGGCTGTCATAGAGTGGCTATAAGGGTCGTATAATGAAAAAACACCTTCATGTTTTAGCCTTACTTCTCACGGCAAGCACTGTCAATGCCGTTGCTACCGAGCAGCAGTACCCGGTAGATAAAACCACCGGACTTATCATGGCTCCTGGTTGGGAAATAGTTAAAAACCAATGTAATGCATGTCATACCAGCTTAATTATCCCACAGAATCTAGGCAACCGTGAGGTCTGGCGAGAAACAATCCAATGGATGATTGATACCCAAGGTTTATGGGATCTTAATGAGACGTGGGATCCAGTGCTGGACTACCTAGAGACTTATTATAATGAATCGGGTATCGACATGGAAATCTTTAGGCGTAAATTCCTAGAAGCCTCTCAGATGCCTCCTCTGCCAGAAAAGAAGGAGCATAAATGATCATCCATCAGAAAAAATTAAGCCTAAAGGGATCGCTACTAACCGCTGGACTGCTATGCTCCTTTGCATCTATCGCCGCTGAGCCTGCAGCAATCAGTGCAGAGCAAGCCTTTAGTGAGTCTTTAGCTATCTCTGAGCTTAAACTCGACAAGGCATTATTAACACAAAAGTTTGATATTGCCCAAGGTGAAACGCTAGCAAACACACGATGCATCGCTTGTCACAGCAGTGCCATGCTGACCAATATGCCCACTTACCCCAGCTTGATGGGACAGAAAACAGCCTATCTGTTTAAACAACTTATCGAGTTTAAACGTGGCGTTCGAACCAACCCCATCATGCAGGCGCAAGCAGGTATGTTATCGGAAGCTGAGATGAAAAATGTCGCCTACTACTACTCACAACAAGCACCATTGAAGCTAGTTAAATAGCGCGACGTTTTTTGCCTACAATAAAAAATCCAACAGCCACGTTGGATTTTTTATTTGATATATATCCTCAGCACAGATATTTAACTACCGCAGCAAATCGAGTATAGTATCGCCTCAGCCACCCTAGGGTCTGTTTATCTTTCATGGTTGTTTTTGCAAGGAGTTGTTGACCTTTTATACAAGGCAGAACTTGTGTAGTCTAGTTATTCTACACCAACAAGTGACAACGCAGTAGAAAGGGTCAACAAACCTTGCCCTAGGGCTCATCTCAATGGTTTTATTGCTGTGTTGCGGGCTTTTTACTTAACCCATTAAGCCTCATCGCCCGACGTCTTACACTAAACCCATTGAAATTGAGCATAATTCAAGCTAGAAAGATAAACAGACCCTAGATAACTTCAGGTGAGATAATCGGGTTTATACCGGTAACTCACCCCATTAATTGGAAATAAAGGCTGATGACTCAGTTTCAAGGATCGCATATTCTCTCGGTAAACCAGCTTAATTTGGATGCCGTTCAACAAATATTCAATGTTGCTACTCGTATGACGCCTTATGCACTAAGACAGAAACGCACCACTGTCCTAGAAGGCGCTATTTTAGGTAATCTTTTTTTCGAGCCTAGCACACGAACTCGCATCAGCTTCGGTTGTGCATTTAGCCTGCTTGGCGGTAAAGTAAATGAAACTGTCGGCATGGCGTCATCGTCACTGTCAAAGGGTGAATCTCTCTACGACACTGCCCGTGTGCTTTCCAGTTACTCTGATGTTATTGCCATGCGGCATCCACAGGCTTTTTCAATTGAAGAATTTTCACAGGGTAGCCGTGTTCCAGTGATTAACGGTGGTGATGGGTCTAACGAACATCCAACTCAAGCCCTATTGGATCTCTTTACCATACAAAAAGAACTGGCCACCCAAGATAAACATATCAGTGGTATGCATATTGCCATGGTGGGCGATCTTAAATTTGGCCGCACAGTGCACTCTCTTTCTCGCCTACTGTGTATGCATAAAAATGTCAGCTTCACCTTGGTGTCACCAAAAGAATTGGCGATGCCTGATTATGTGCTCAGCGACATCGAAAATGCTGGCCATAACATTACCATTACTGATCAACTTGAAGGCAACCTAGATAAAGCCGATATACTCTATCTTACCCGCATTCAAGAAGAGCGCTTTCCTTCACAGGAAGAAGCAAATAAATACCGTGGCAAGTTCCGGCTTAACCGCAGTATTTACACACAAAATTGCAAATCAAACACAGTGATCATGCACCCATTGCCAAGAGACTCACGTGAGCAAGCCAATGAGTTAGACAATGACCTTAACAGTCACCCCAACCTCGCTATCTTTAGACAAGCTGATAATGGACTGCTTATTCGAATGGCACTATTTGCGCTAACATTGGGAGTTGACACACAACTACAAAAATACGAGTGTCCGGTTAACTGGTATTCACGAAAAGCCGATCTCTTATCCGGCAACTGATTTTTAAAGGATTGATAATGACTCGCTCTGACGAACTATTTGAACAGGCTAAAGAAACTATTCCTGGTGGGGTTAATTCACCAGTACGTGCTTTTAACGGCGTCGGTGGCTCACCGCGCTTTATCCATAAAGCCGATGGCGCTTATATCTATGATGCTGATGGCAACGCTTACATTGACTATGTGGGCTCTTGGGGACCGATGATCTTAGGCCATAACCACCCTAAGATCCGCCAAGCGGTATTAGACGCTGTTGAAAATGGCCTTTCCTTTGGTGCACCAACCGAACTTGAAATTAACATGGCAGAAAAAGTCATCGAGATGGTGCCTTCAATAGAACAAGTCCGCATGGTGAGCTCAGGAACAGAAGCAACCATGAGTGCCATTCGTCTCGCTCGCGGCTTCACTAACCGTGACAAAATCCTAAAATTTGAAGGTTGTTACCATGGACATGCCGATTGCTTATTAGTTAAAGCAGGTTCTGGGGCGCTGACCTTAGGTCAACCAAGCTCTCCTGGTATTCCTGAAGATTTCGCTAAGCACACACTCACAGCAGTATATAACGACCTTAGCTCAGTACAGTCATTGTTCGAACAATACCCACAAGCGATATCGTGTATTATTGTTGAACCCGTTGCCGGCAACATGAACTGTATCCCTCCTATTGCAGGTTTCCTTGAGGGACTGCGTGCCATCTGCGATCAATACGGGGCTTTATTAATTCTCGATGAAGTGATGACAGGGTTTCGCGTGTCATCAAGCGGCGCTCAAGGTTACTACGGCATAACACCGGATCTGACCACACTAGGCAAAGTGATCGGCGGTGGTATGCCTGTGGGCGCGTTCGGTGGTCGTAAGGATGTAATGCAGTTTATCGCGCCTACCGGTCCAGTTTATCAAGCAGGGACATTATCAGGTAACCCTATTGCCATGTCGGCAGGCCTTGCTCAAATGGAGGCGCTAGGCAGTGAAGGCTTGTATGAAGAGCTCGCCGCTAAAACTCAGCGCATTGCTGAAGGATTTAAGGCCGCTGCGAACAAACATGGCATTCCAATGGCCATCAACTATGTAGGTGGTATGTTCGGTTTATTCTTCACTGAAGAAGAAAAAATAACTCGCTTTGAGCAAGTCACTCAATGTGATGCTGACAAATTTCCTGTTTTTTATCACTACATGCTAGAAGAAGGCATTTACTTAGCCCCTAGCGCCTATGAAGCAGGTTTTCTTTCCATGGCTCATGGTGAACAAGAAATAGAAGAGACATTGGCTGCTGCTGAACGCGTATTTGCTAAAATGGCGACATAAATAGCATCACTTCACGCTAATATAGAAAAAATAAAGGACGCTTTTAGCGTCCTTTATTTTTTCTAACAACACATCTTAAAATGTCCAGTTAACGTTAACCCAACACTCTCGACCAGGTTCATTCACTTGCTCAGCTTCAGTAATTAACCCGTCAGCTTGCTTATTCAAGTGTTGTGCATAGGTTTTATCAAATAGATTATTAATACCAGCTTTAAAAACGAGATCATGAGGGGCCTTATAACTGGCAAACAAATTGACAATGCCATAGCCAGCGGTCTCACCTGCATCTAGACCACTGTTCATATCGATTTTATCCTGCTTTGCGGCTAACTCCCAGCTTATACCTGCCGACCAGTCATCATTACGCCAGTCTAATGTATTAACGTTGGTTAGTGGCGCTATCTGAGGAAGATCTCCTCCTTCGGTCACATTACGCCCTATTGTCCAAGACAGAGATGTTTTAAAACGCCAGCTCTCAGAGAGAGAATGGCTAAATTCAGCTTCCATCCCATACAAAGTTGCATCAACATTTTTTTGCAACACCACTTTTTCACTTTGCTTATATTGCAAAATATAGTCATCTACCTTGTCATAAAATATACTCACCCCCATTTGGCTAAGTTCATCTCCTTTCTGCCAACCCAGCTCTGCCTGCTTATGCACTTCAGGCTTAATATCAGGATTACCTACCCAGTAATAGCCATGCATATCGTTGGCCTGAAAACGCTGATTGGCGTTAGCGGTCACTACAGATCGGGTAACGAAAGCACTCAACACTTGTTCATGGGTAAGTTGATGAGTAAAACCTAACACAGCTCCAATATTCGTTTCGTCAACCTCAGTGGTATCTGAATCATAGAATTTTTTATAAAGTTCAGTTGGGTTAAGTGCAAATGAACCCGGAACATTCATGTCTGGAACATCATTCGCTTTAGTTGCATCCACAAAATTACGGTCAACCCTGAAGCCAAATCTCATATTATTCTTGTTATCAAGGCTCACATCGGCTTCACCAAAAGCGCTGTATTGATCTTGCTGAACGCCTGGCCATTCTATTGCACTGGTCTCAAACCCACTCCCATGATCCATAGCATGGACACCATCACTGTAGTTATTTAGGTATTCCATCCCAATCGTTAGCTCTGCACTGCCTAGCGTCGCTATTGCCTGAACTTTTCCTCCTGAGGTATTCGACTCACTCACTCCCTTCATCGGCATGTCATGTCCAGGCACGTATATTGTGTCAAGCCTATCTCGTACAGAGAAATTATCCATCACATGATACACATCGCTACGATAAGCATTAACCTCAAGAGTATGAAAAGGCCCCACGGTTATCGATTGTTTAAGTTTAACTCGCCAGCTATCACTGTCTGCTTGAGGGACGTCCATTGGATGCTCAATAGAATAAAAAATATCTTCATCCCTGACACTCTCATAACTAAGCTCTACACTGGTTTCAGGGGTTAAGTCGACTCCCATGACAATTCCACCGCTCTTACTATCATAACCTGCACCGACATCATTTCCGTCACCATCTTGATAGTAGTCCTGCTGCTGATCATAACTGCCAAAAACTCTGACATACCCTCTATCATTTCCTGCTGCAACGTCGGTAGATAACTTTCTTCGACCGGTATTACTGGTCGCTGTCATATCAATAGTGCCTGTTAAGCCAGACTCGCTAAAATCAGGTCTCTCACGTTCTAGTAAGATGGTTCCACCGCTTCCTCCTGCGCCGTAAAGCACAGATTGATTCCCCTTTATCACCACCACTTTATCGTACCCTACCATGGCATAGCTGGTAGCATTGTCCATGCTTGCAGGGCAAGCACCACTCACTTGCCCTCCATCTAGCAGTATGTTCAACTGTGAGTTCTGTTGACCACGGATCACAGGCGAAAAACCTTTGCCACCTTGTCGCCCTGAAGACACACCATTAATCTCTCTGAGTTGTTCACCAAGATCCCCAGCAGCCTTATTCTCAACGTCATCGAGTTTAATGCTCTCGAGCATAGGCTCTTTAGAAGCGACGACTGTTATCTTTTCTATTTCTTCAGTGTCGTAGGTAGCCAGAGCAGCGCCAGTAGGCGTGATTGTCAAAAATGCGAATATACTTTTTTTAATGAAGTTCATATGTTTTCTTAATAAAATTGATGGCTAATTATCACAGCGTGGTAATGGGCGAACAAATGCTAATCGACTAACTGCGACATTTTGTCGCGATTGATTATCATTGAAAATAGAAAACAATAAAAAGATTGAAACCTGTATATACCCAGACTTCAACAATAAAATCCATTGCTCTAAAATGCTGCTGGTAAACTGCATTTTAAAAAAATATCTATGTATTCATCATCCGAATTCAATATGTATCTCAGCACGGTTAAAACTGTATCATGATGTAACCAGTGTTAACTCACTAAGCCTATTGTAATCATCCATCTAAGGTGCTCTTTTAAAAATTGCTCAGGGTCAACTCTTCTCAACGATCACACCAGTTAATGCTTGTTTTATTCGCCTCTCTATGGCCTAATTCGCACCGCTAAAACACTAGATTAACCAAACCTTGATTCAAAACCTTATTTACTGCTCACAGTAAATAATCAGCACTAGGAACTGTCGCATGCTCCACATATTCCTGATCTCACTTGCCGTTTTGGCACTGTTAAGTATTATTTTTGAAGAAGTCACTCATCTTAATAAAGCCAAAACCACCCTATTTTTAGGGTGTATTTCATGGATAGTACTCTTTATATCTGCGGGGGATCCTGGCCATGAAAAGCTAATTGAAACAGAGTTAAATGAAAATCTATTGGAGATAGCGACTCTTTGGCTATTTTTGATGTCAACCATGACATTCGTCGCTTATCTTAATGCAAAAGGGATGATCCAAATCCTAGTGCAGAAGTTATTCCCACAAAAAGTATCGGTACGTATGCTAATGATGCAGGTGGCCCTGTTCTCATTAGTTCTCTCGGCTATTTGCGACAATGTCACCGCCACCTTAGTGTCATTAGGGTTATTAACCACCTTCAAACTCGACAATCAAATGCGGCGTAGAATGGCGGTATTGATTATTTTTGCTGTCAATTCCGGAGGCGTATCATTAATTACTGGTGATGTAACGACCTTAATGATTTTTCTTGGTGGCCATGTGCAAATGTCAGAGCTGCTCATCCTCTTTATACCAGCAGCAGTCAGCGTCATGCTACTCGCTGTACTGTTTTCACTTAAGGCAGAAGGTCATGTGAGCACGTCACCGATAAAGCGCGATTATCACAAGGTCGATGTGGTCATTGCCGTAATCTTCTTTTGTACGATTGTCGCCACCATGATGCTAAATATTTTGTTTGGGATCCCCCCCGTACTCACCTTTTTAACCGGTTTATCCATATTATTCCTCGTGGGACACATCTTCAGAAGCAAGAAAGAAGAAATTCAGATCCTCGAATATATTCGCCAAGTTGAATACGACACCTTATTATTTTTCCTCGGAATATTACTGTTAGTGGGCATGCTCAAAGAGATAGGCACGTTAGACTTATTAACACAGGTTTATGCTATGTATGATCCTAACATCTCAAATTTTGTCACTGGTATTGGCTCTGCCATACTCGATAACGTGCCACTAACAGCTGCATTATTGAAAGCAAGTCCAGTCTTAAGTACTCCAGAATGGTTAGGACTCACCTATTCTGTTGGCGTTGGAGGCTCACTATTAGTCATAGGCTCAGCATCTGGCATTATAGCCATGAGTAAAGTGAAGGAGTTAACTTTCGTGAGTTACCTAAGATACGTACCCGCTTTACTGCTTTGTTATAGCTTAGGCTATGGCTTGACCTTGCTGCTCGCCAATCATTTCTATCACTAACCTATAGACTGTATGTGTGCAAACAAAAAAGCCTGCAATTCAATGTGCAGGCTTTTTTATTAACACTAAATGTAACGGGGATTAAATCGCAGGCACCTTAAATTCCGTGCCTCCTATCGCTAACACGACATCTCCTGGCCTAATCTCAATAATTTCTAACTTACCGTCAATCATGTCACCTTGCTGAAGTTCATTACCATCGACATTAAGCCATCGTTTATTCGGCTCACTCGCATAAACATGGGCATTAATACTAAATTCTGGCACTTGCAGTTGCATAGCCACAGGTAACTGACCATAGTTAGGAATATCACCCGTGTTCATTCCCAACATTTGATCGACGTTTTCATCCACCGCAGCAGCTTCAACTTGATCAGCTGTTTCAACTTCCTTTAATGCAGCTTCAAATGCAGCTAATAGATTGCCTTCACTCTGATACTCTCGAGTGCCCGTCTGAGTCTTAATCTCAGACTGAGACAAAGGATGACTATCTTCAGGGGCTGAGCCTAATTTATCCAAGCCAAGTTCTTTTGCCGCAAGATCAACCTGATATTGTAACGATTCCAGTAACGCCTGACCTTTCTTGTTAGCATTAGCCCCCAAAATGATTGGCTCACTCCCCGGATCTGTCGCAACCAATGTACTGGCGACAGAAGAGCGCCCTTGTGATTGTCTAGGCTCTGTCTCAGCTTTATAGCGTGCCGGTACCGGCATAGCTACGGCGATTGGCAGTGCGACTTTACCTGCTAACAGCACCCCATTTTTTGCAAAAGGCGACTCAGTATCTTGCATTTCGTTCTTTTGAATTATTTCGTTGGGAGACTTAGGTGCTGACTCAACGACGCTTGCAACCACGGGAACTGACACCATAGTTTGACTGCGGCTAAGCCAAACTATGACCACTAACAAGAGCAAAATAATCATACTCAGTAATACAAGCAGTCCAATATGCTTAGTTCTGCTCACTTTTTCATACTGGGTCCTAGGGGGGAGTACAGGATCCAAATTAACATTCAAATCATCCTGCTTTGACCGTGTTACGGCATCGAGTAAAATCGACATTAATAGTGTCCTTTAGCTTGCATTAATCTTGGTCCTGTTGCACTAAGGTACAAATTGAGTTGAACTAATGTTTGACTACCAGCAATGGCATCAGCCCTCAAACCATGCTTACGCTGAAAGCGTGTTAACTGATTTTCAAGCTCTGTATCAAATTGCTTAATCAAACGAGGCGTTTTATTATCGATTTTAGCCAAACTATTTTCTAACCACTGGATCTGAGCAAGATCTGATCCCTGCCCTATCTCACGTTGCCGATCATTAGGTGCCTGCCAAAGTATTTCAAATGTGCCACTAAAATGACGAGTAAACCACTCTCTATCGACCCAAAGCTGTTGTTCATTAAGTTGCAATAATAGCTGTTCTTCATTTCGAGACACTAATGTGCCATAAAAAGCTTGATTGTTATCATCAACTAAATACACCACCGCTGGGAAGTTAAGTCTAATCAAGGAATGCCAATTGCCCTGTTGCTGAAAACAAGATAGACCTTGTTGCTTAGCCGACTGGCATGCAGTCAAGCCAACATAAGGCACTTTACCCCACAAGCCCAAAATACTGGCGTAGGCCGTGTCAATATGCCGGCTATTAGCCATGGCATCATTGAGTACTCTTTGTTTAGCATCAAGCTTAATATCACGACTCTTTTGTTGTGCTTCAGCCTTAATCTCTGCACTAGTAATGGGAACAGATTCGACCGACTGAAGAGGCCCTGTCTCTTGCTGAAAAAAGACTAAGTATCCCAATACACACGTCAACAGCAATGTCACTGCCATGCCCACTGGCACTAAATAATGAACTTGCTTAATCTCCTCACCTTGTACTTCAGCAGAAGCTAAGTCCACCATTTTTCGGTCTACTGGCACTTTTGATTTCGCATAGCTCGCCATTAAGGCGCGCTCACATAACAAATTAATCAAACGCGGGATCCCACCGCTATAGTGATGCAACGCCTTAATCGCCCCAGCATTAAACAAAGGTTCATGGCGTCCGGCAACTTGCAGCCTATGGTGCACATATAAACCCACTTCTTCAGCATTCAGCGGCAATAAATGGTATCTTGCAGTGATCCTCTGTGCCAACTGCCGTAATTCTCGACGTTTGAGCAGTTGTTGAAGCTCAGGTTGGCCAATTAAAATCACCTGTAAAAGCTTCTTAGTATTGGTTTCAAGATTGGTTAATAAGCGTAATTGCTCAAGCACTTCAGCTCGTAAATGTTGAGCCTCATCGATAATCAACACCGTATTACGGCCCTGTTCATTATTGGCTAACAAGTACTGGCTTAATAGATCCGTTAACTGTTTCAAGCTAGGATCTTTGTCATACTTAATCGACAATTCATCACAAAGACTTGCCAATAATTCAAGCTCTGTCAAAGAGGGATTAAGGATAAAAGCGGTATCGGTGTTTTCTGGTAATTGATTCAGTAAACAACGTGAAACCGTGGTTTTCCCTGTACCAACTTCACCCGTTAACAAGACAAATCCTCCCGTGTCTCCTAAACCGTAAGTTAAGTGTGTTAACGCCTCTCGATGGCGGTCGCTAAGAAACATATAGTGCGGATTAGGTGCAATAGAGAATGGATTATCATTTAATCCAAAAAACGCCTTGTACATGCGGTTATCTATCCTTATAACAAAAAGAGTAAAAATCACCTCAAATTAAAGCTAACCGAGCTTGATGTCAAAAAATGGATGAAAAAATGCGACTAATCACCAACAATTAGCAACTCAACCTTTTCAATGCATGGTAAGCTTCATTCATTGCATTGAAAGACAGACTGAATCCAATAGTGAAAATTTACCTCGTTGGCGGCGCAGTTCGCGATAACTTGCTTAAACTTCCCATTAAAGATCGCGATTATATGGTGGTAGGTACGACACCTGAGCAGATGCTTGATCAAGGCTACAAACAGGTAGGCAAAGACTTTCCGGTTTTTTTGCACCCCAAAACCCAACAAGAATATGCTCTAGCCCGCACAGAGCGAAAGACTGAACCCGGCTATAATGGGTTTAGCTGTAATGCGGATCCTGATGTGACACTAGAAGAAGATCTTCTGCGCCGGGATCTCACCATTAACGCCATAGCACAAGATGATACAGGAACATTGTTTGATCCCTACGGAGGTGTAGCAGATATTAACAACAAACAGCTGCGTCACGTCTCTGGTACATTTATAGAAGACCCCTTACGCGTATTGAGAGTCGCTCGGTTTGCCGCCCGTTTTCATGTATTAGGCTTTACTGTTGCTGATGACACCCTGGCATTAATGACACAGATAAGTCATAGTGGGGAACTCCAAGCCTTGACGCCTGAACGCATTTTTCTCGAACTGGATAAGGCACTTGCAACCGACAGCCCACATATCTTTATTGAAGTGCTTAGGCAATGCCAGGCACTTGAAATACTTTTTCCAGAGATTAATGCCCTGTTCGGGATCCCTCAGCCAGAAAAGTGGCATCCGGAAATAGACACTGGTATACATACCTTGATGGTGCTTGAACAAGCGGCTAAATTATCCAATGACAATAGCGTTCGCTTTGCGGCATTACTCCATGATGTGGGCAAAGCATTAAGTCCTAAAGATTCACTCCCAAAACATCATGGCCACGGCCAAACTGGCTTAGCGGTGATCAAAGCCTTTTGTGCGCGGATCAAAGTGCCAAATGACTACCGTGACCTAGCACTGCTCGTGTGTGATCAACACCAAAATATCCACAATATCAATGAACTTCGTCCCGAAACCTTAATGAAAATATTTGACAAGGCTGACTTATGGCGTAAACCACATAGGCTTGAGCAACTGATTACAGCCTGTGAAGCAGACTCAAAAGGAAGATTAGGTTTCGAGCATGACATTTACCCGCAAGCTCAGTATGTGAAAGAGGTGTTTAACGCTGCTAATTCAGTTGCTGTAAAGCCAATCATAGAAGCGGGGTTTCTCGGTGCTGAAATTAAGCAGCAACTGCGACTTGAGCGTATTAAAGTCATCACCAAATTTAAAAACGAATTTAAGAATCTTGTCTAAATTAACGCTTACTTGATAACGATATAAATTAAAAGTGTGAACCAAATGTCGTCATTTTCCAAAAAAAATGCTGTTCAACTTGCATTTTTTTACATATTCACTAAGGTAATCATGTCTTAGGGTGAAAATTCATAGCAATATCTATTAGCTATGACATAATTAACCTGTTCAGTTGTACTGTACAGCTGTGCTAATTAATCCAACCTATATCAAGGGATTTTCCAATGAACAAAAAAGTACTTATGATTGCTGGTGTAGCAATGACTGCCCTTCTAGGTGGCTGTGCAAACACGACAGCGCTTGAAGAAAGTAATAATAATCTTGGTAACAAAATTGACCAACTGTCTTCAGAAGTTAGCGCACTTAAGTCAGAGCAAGGCGCTCTTTCTGCAGATGTTAAAGATGCAAAAGCTGCAGCTATGGATGCTCAAGCAGAAGCTAAGCGTGCAAACGATCGCATTGACAATGTTGCTTCTTCTTACAAGAAGTAATTTGTCAGTATCGGCAGCATATTTGTGTTGCCGATACGATATTTATCCTACATAGCCGTTTATCTACTTACCTATCAAAATATAACATTTCACCTCACAACAACGTCATACTTATCAATCTCCCAACCCACACTTCTCAAATTTCAAACAATAAAAAGCGCCCACAAAGAACGCTCAGTTCCATATTAATGATTCAATGCGGATTATTTACTGACTGATATCCACCGGTAACCCATTTTGAGTCAGTAAGGCGTCATTGGCTTTAATGTTATCAACATCAGCTTGGCTGATAAATTTAACCACCCCTGCAGACATGGTCACCGTTTTAGTTTGATCAACAGCGGATTCTGATTTAGACAACGCAGAATGAACCTCGATTATCTGACTGCCGTCCGGCTCTGCTGACACTTTCACCGTTTGATTGATGATCCTGACCGAATCGCCATATTTAGTTTGATTAAATAGCCATTCAATGTCATCAGGGTTTAAACGTACACAGCCAGAGCTCACTCGCATCCCTATACCAAAATTTTTATTGGTGCCATGAATAAGGTAACTACCATCACCATAAGATAACTGCATTGCATAATCACCCAGCGGGTTATCAGGGCCTGCCGGTACCACCCGAGGAAGTATCTCACCGAGCTCTTCTAAATGGGCTTGACGAATACTCGCTGGCGGCGTCCAATTAGGGTTAGGGATCCTAGCCTTAATTTTCGTCACCATTTCTGGTGTTTCGCGGCCAATACGGCCAATACCAACAGGAAAAACATGCACTTCTTTACCCTTGTTAGGAAAGTAGTAAAGCCGCAATTCAGGTAAGTTGATCACGATTCCTTTGCGTGGTACATCTGGTAATAACATCTGCGTGGGAATAATCAGTTTAGTGCCAACCGTGGGCAAGAATGGATCAACCCCAGGGTTGGTTTCGATTAATTCAAGAATCCCCACATTGTATTGCTTCGCGATGGTTTGAAAAAAATCCCCTTTCACGACTACATGTTGTTGGATTTCTCCAATGAGTCGACTTCCCTTTTCAGGTAAAGAATACACATTAGCTACAGCCAATGTAGAAATTACACTTAAAATAAACAACAGCATAACTCGTATCATAATAAACTCGATTTCCTAATAGATATTTAATGCTTATTTTGATTTAAAAACCATGACGTATATTCATGCTTAACCACAGACAGCTTACTAACACCTGTGCTGAGGATCATTTCTTCCTAGATAAACTAATAATAAAATCAATTTCTAACGCTTCATAAGCATTCGTGGCCAACTTTTTACGTACCTTATCATTGGCTCTCCAAGCATAAGGTGTCATTTCAAGTAAAGCTATCGCTTGGCTCCCCTCTGCCCCCAAGGTAAAACGTACCCGCTCAGTTTGCAGTAATTCTAGCTCACTAGCATGAGGCAAGATAAGCTCTTTTTCCGTTAGATCTGGGTATACCTCAGATTTTATCTGCCATAAGTGACGCGGCGCAGGCGACACTTGTATTAGCAATCCATTGGGTTTTAATACCCGAATGAGCTCTTTTCCTTTAAGTTGTTTATCTATTAAAGTGATTAAATCAAAGCTTTCATTAGCTAAAGGTAGCTTCTTTAGCGTGCTGACAATAAAGTGACTGTCAGTACCATACGTGGCATCACTTTCAGTGTCTAAGTGAGTTTCAGATTGAATTTTTGCTGCTGAAAACAGCGCATTTTCAGCCTCGGTGATCCCATAAGTATTCCATCTTGAGGTAAGCGCCTTGCCCTCTATACTCAACGCTAACTTTTGTTTGATGGTTCTTAAATAATACCCTTCACCGCAGTCATAATCTAAATAGTTAATGGCTCCATCAGCAAATGTTACTTGCTCTATCATGGTTTGGATGCTTTCAACCACTGGGAGAAATATTCCCGATTCCAATAAGAAACGCTTAGCTCTCATTATTTGTCTTGAATCAATCTGTGGTTTCTTAGCTTGATTAAAAACCCAGTAGCCGTTGTCACTTTTATCAAAATGGTGTTTTTTACAGCAGTGTAGCCCTTGAGATGCCTCATGAATTAACAGAGGTTGATCACACACAGGGCAAAGATAAAGACTTTTCATGATTTCTCTTATGTTACATAAATATAAAGGCACATAAGAATGCACCTAGAGCCAGACGATAAATAACAAATGGGGTCATTCCCATACGGCTAATAATTTTCAAAAATAAATGAATACACAGATAAGCGGCAACAAATGACACGCCAACACCCAGCGCCAATGAGGAATAATCGATAACATGGCCGCTTTCTAGCAGATCTTTACCCATCAACATCGCTGCGCCCAATATCACAGGGATCGACATTAAAAAAGAAAATCGTGCCGCCGCTTCACGGCCTAAGCCTAACATTAACGCTGCCGTGATCGTGGCACCAGAACGTGATGTTCCCGGTATCAGCGCGAGCGCTTGAGCAAAACCAATTAATAACGCTTTTTTCCAACCTGTCTGATATTCAGTCAGTTCAAGACGTGACATTCTGTCAGCCCACCACAAGAGTAAGCCAAAGATAACCGTCGTGATTGCGATAACACCTGGGCCACGTAAATACAGCTCTATCATATCTTTCAAAGCAAAACCCAAGATAACAGCAGGCAAAGTGGCTAAAATAATCCACCAAGCGAGCTTGCTATCATCATTATGCTGCCCCTTAACAAGGCTAGCAAACCAAGCGGTCAATAAGGAGACGACTTCTTGACGAAAGTAGAGCACGACCGCTAACAATGAACCGATATGAACCGCCACATCAAATGCTAGCCCTTGATCTTCCCAACCCAAGATTTGCGAAGGTAAAATAAGGTGCGCTGAACTTGAAATTGGTAAAAACTCGGTCAAGCCTTGAATAAGCGCCAATACAATGACCTGGAAAGTGTCCATGAATATCCTTTAACATTAATCGTTTATTGATGAGCCAATGAAGTCGAAAAAACGTTCAACTATGCCATTTGTGGGCACGTAAACGGAATAGGCCACAGCTTCTGACGAGTCTTATCGTACTCATCCCACAAGGATTGGTAACTCTTTCCAACTCCTTGATGGATAAGCTCGGGAGCAATTTCAGCTAAAGGCCATAACACAAAAGCATTGGTTAAAATTTCAGCTCTAGGCAGTTCGATAGGATCTTGGCTTATGACATCATTATAAAGCAGTAGATCAAGATCCAGACTTCTTGCTGAAAACTTTTTAGCACTTGCTATTCGTCCATGAGCTTGTTCTATTTGCTTAAACACAGCAACCACTTCACCAATACTCAGCTCAGTGTCTGCAGCAACCACCATATTCAAAAAGTTACATCCGGCAAAGCCCACTGATTCGCTCTCAAAAACCGATGAACAAAGCAAATGGTTAAAATGACGACTCAACTCGTCTAATGCGGCCTTAATGTAGCGCTCAGGTTCAATATTACTGCCCAAACTAATAAATATTCTTGCACTCATTAACCATGCCCTCGCTCTATTGCAACGCCAACTGCAGCTGCTGTTGGTACTGCCCCAGGCTTCATTAGCGTCACCTTAACCCAAGGTACAGTAAACTCTGTCATTACACAGCTAGCAATCATCTCTGCCGCTGTCTCAATCAGTTCAATCGGTTTTTCAGTGATCAGTGCCGTTAAGCGATTTGATACTGTTTCATAGCAAAGCGCATGCTGGTGATCATCAGTTGCAGCGGCAGGCCTATTATCCCAAGCCATATCGAGATCGACCAACAAGGTCTGATGGATTTGTTTTTCCCACTCATAAATACCGATAATGGTTTCAATTTTTAACTGCCTGATTAACACCTTATCCATAACATCCTCGATGATAAAACTTATTAAATAGTCGCAATACTCAATGTCAATCACTTAGTTTAGATAAGCTAAATCGAATAAAGAAGATATAATCCCGCTCTAATCAGTGATATTGTCTAGTGACTAACGAAAAAAACAGATTTCAATAGCAAAGACACATAATACCTTGCTAGTGCCAATAATGTGTCATTTAACCTTAATACTTTAACTGCCTAACTCACTCTCATTATCTAGAGCAACACAAGATAAATGTAAGCTGAAAGTATTGTGGCCAGATGATACCTTAAGACGGATAAGGAAACCAATTTGACCATAACAGCACTGACGTTAGGAATGATATTATTAGCCTATCTCGCGGGGTCGATTTCAAGTGCAGTACTCGTGTGTCGCTTGCGCGGTCTTGCCGATCCAAGAACTCAAGGCTCTGGTAACCCTGGGGCGACCAATGTGCTCCGTATTGGCGGCGCGAGCGCTGCAGCACTCGTACTATTTTTTGACATGCTCAAAGGCGCCTTACCTGCTTATATCGCCTTTCGCTTAGGACTCGATTCTTTTGCATTGGGGATCATTGCCGTTGCAGCCTGCCTTGGACATATATTCCCCCTATTTTTTCATTTTAAAGGAGGCAAAGGCGTGGCTACCGCCTTTGGTGCAATGGCGCCTATCGGCCCTGAACTGGCACTACTTTTAATCGGAAGTTGGATTTTCATACTAATGCTTTGCCGCTATTCTTCCCTTGCAGCCATCGTAACAGCATTGCTCGCACCATTTTATACTTGGTATCTGGATGATAGATTTGTCATCCCAGTGGCCATGCTATCTGCTTTAATTCTTATCCGCCATAAAGACAATATTCGCCGATTGCTTAAAGGTGAAGAATCGAGGTTTTCACGTAAAAAGCAAAATAGCAAACAGTAACACAGACTTCACTCATCAACCAAAGAAGGCAATGAGTCAAGTGGCCAACGAGGAACACCTTTCACTGCTAAATCATCAGTTTGACCCGCTTTTAGCCGTTGTAAACCCGCATACGCTATCATGGCACCATTATCAGTGCAGAATTCACTTCTAGGGTAATAGACCTTACCATTAAGCGATGTCATCATCTCAGCCAATGAGGTGCGTAAACGCGTGTTGGCACTGACGCCACCAGCAATCACTAAATTATTATACCCTGTTTGCTTTAATGCACGGCGACACTTAATTGACAAGGTATCAACCACAGCTTCTTCAAACGCAAGTGCAATATTAGCCCGAGTTTGCTCATCATCAGGCTCAGAGGCGATAGTATTGGCTGCGAATGTTTTTAAACCAGAAAAGCTAAAATTAAGGCCTGGCTTATCTGTCATTGGCCTTGGAAAACGATAATGTCCAGCTTCACCTTTAGCCGCGAGTTTGGCTAAACGTGGTCCACCTGGATAATCTAATCCCATTAACTTGGCTGTTTTATCAAACGCTTCACCAGCGGCATCATCGACCGACTCACCTAATACTTCATATTCGCCAATGCCTTCAACGGCAACCAGCATTGAATGGCCACCAGACACTAACAAAGCTAAAAATGGGTATTCGGGGGCATTATCTTCCAGCATGGGGGCTAATAGGTGCCCCTCCATATGATGAACCCCAATAGCAGGCTTGCCCCAAGAGTAAGCTAATGCTCTGCCCATACACGCACCAACCAACAGAGCACCGACGAGTCCAGGTCCTTTGGTATAGGCCACACCATCAATATCATCTAACGTACAATTAGCCTCAAGTAACACTTGTCTCACAAGAGGAACGATTTTTCTAACATGGTCCCTCGAGGCTAATTCAGGGACAACACCACCATAATCTGCATGAAGTTTAACCTGACTGTATAATACATGCGATAACAAGCCTAGCTTGTCATCATAAACAGCAACTCCAGTTTCATCGCAAGATGTTTCAATACCTAAAACTCGCATCATATCCCGTCAAGCAGTCAAAATAGGCTGCAATTCTACTGCAGTTTCTCCTTTATACCAATATAATCCGGACACATTTCTAGCTGATCGGCCCAACATGCCAATAAAACAATTTTAAATACAAAGCGCTCATCAAAAACCCCATTATTTGATAAATCGTTATAATCAAGTAACTCAATAAAAATGCAGGTATAATCTGCACTTATCAAGCTGAAAATGCGACTAGTCTTAATAAGATAACAATAACAGAACATAAGAACTTAATCGCAATCGCAATATTCACTTTACAAAGTGCCCGGACTCGGTATAGAATTCCGCACCATTTTTAAATTAACTAGAGTCGAGTAATTGGCTCCAACAACTACACCTAAGGGGTGATGGCGTATGCCAATAATTAAAGTACGCGATAACGAACCATTTGACGTAGCTCTACGTCGTTTTAAGCGCTCTTGTGAAAAAGCTGGTATTTTAGCTGATGTTCGTGCTCGTGAGTTTTACGAAAAGCCAACAACTTGCCGTAAGCGTGCTAAAGCCGCTGCTATTAAACGTCTTGCTAAAAAACTTTCACGCGAAAACGCTCGTCGCGTACGTTTATACTAATCTCTTATGAGCCTAATTGATCAGCTAAAAGACCAAATGAAAGATGCTATGCGCGCTAAAGAAAAGCTGCGCTTGGGAACGATTCGTATGGCACTAGCAGCTGTTAAGCAGATTGAAGTGGATACCCGCGAAAATCTGACTAACGAGCAAGCTATAGCGGTCTTAACCAAAATGGTTAAACAGCGTCGTGATTCGATTGCACAATACAGTGCTGCCGGACGTGATGAATTAGCAGCAATTGAAGCAGCAGAAATCAAAGTTCTTGAAGATTTTCTGCCTCAGCCTCTTTCCGAAGAGGAAATTGTTCAGCTAGTTGATGCAAGCATTGATGAAATGCAAGCATCCTCCATGGCGGATATGGGTAAAGTAATGGGAGCATTAAAACCTAAAGTCTTAGGAAGAGCTGATATGGCCGTCATTGGCACCATGATCAGAGCTAAACTTAAGTAATTTTAGTTTTATGCGTGAACAAGCCGTGCTCTTGCGCGGCTTGTTTGTTTATACGTATTGTTTTCTCTTCGCGAAAGGTATTAATGACTGACTAATGGCGATACCTCGTGATTTCATCAATGAGCTGGTAGCTCGTATTGATATCGTTGATCTTATCGACGCTAAAGTACCCCTAAAAAAAGCGGGTAAGAATCACTCTGCCTGTTGCCCTTTCCATAGTGAAAAATCCCCCTCTTTTACCGTAAGCCGGGATAAGCAATTTTACCATTGCTTCGGATGTGGAGCACATGGCAACGTCATCGATTTCGTGATGGAGTATGACAGACTCGATTTTATTGATGCCATTGAAGACCTTGCTGGACAACTTGGTGTTGACGTCCCAAGAGAGCAAGGAACTGGGCCTAAGCGCGACGAAGGATTAAGTCGTGATTTATACCAGTTAATGGAAGAAGCAAGTCTCTATTTTCAACATCAGCTTAGACAGAATAATGATAAACAAAAGGTGCTTGATTATTTATTACATCGAGGACTTTCCAATGAAGTGGTTGACCATTTCAATATTGGATTTGCACCCGATGGCTGGGATGGCTTATTAAGCCGCTACCGTCAAAATCAGGATGCACAAGACAAGTTACTGACCGCTGGAATGGTCATAAAAAATGATAATGGCAAACGTTACGATAGATTTCGTGACAGACTTATGTTTCCCATTCGAGATAGAAGAGGCCGAGTGATCGGTTTTGGTGGTCGAGTTTTAGGCGATGGAACACCAAAGTACTTGAATTCTCCAGAAACGCCCATATTTCATAAGGGCAATGAGCTTTATGGCCTCTATGAGCTAAAACAGCGACATCGAGATCCACAAAGAGTGCTTATTGTCGAAGGGTATATGGATGTCGTCGCACTGGCACAATTCGATGTTGACTACGCAGTAGCCTCATTAGGGACATCGACTACAGCAGAACAATTTCAACTGTTACTGCGTACAGCCAAAGACGTCATCTGTTGCTACGATGGTGACAAAGCTGGAATCGAGGCAGCATGGCGGGCACTTGAAACCGCACTGCCTCTGCTCAAACCGGGTGTTCAGGTCAAGTTTATGTTTCTGCCTGAAGGTGAAGATCCAGACACCATGGTTCGCCAGGTAGGAAAAGAGAAATTTGAACAACAAATTGATGAAGCACAATTACTGCCTGAGTTTCTTTTTGAAACCCTAGCCAAACAACATAGTTCAGATAAAGGCACGCTAGCCAAACAGGCCATCAAACTGATTGAAAAAGTTCAAGACACCGTTTTACAAAGCTTATTGCTAGAAAATCTAGCCTATAAACTGGGAATGAACGATGCAGAAGAGCTAAGACGGAAGTTGGGCTTCTCCTCTAAGGAGCAAGCAAAACCACTTCAAACAAAAGCATTAAAAGGACGAGGAACACCACTGCGATTAGCCATTGCATTGCTAGTACAAAATCCTCTTTTAGGTGAAGGTTTGCATGAGCAAACCGCACTGAAACACATAAAGATGGCCGGTATAGAATTGCTAGCTCTCTTATTAGACATGACTCGAGTACAAGTCAAAAACAGCGCACAACTACTTGAACAATTTAGGGGGAATAATCAACTCAACACCCTTAAAAAACTGACCCAATGGGATCACCAAGTGGCGGATGAAAACTTGCAACTTGAGTTTAAAAAAACCTTAATCTGGCTCAATAATCAGTATATTGAACAGCGATATCAGGAATTGAGTCTAAAACAGAACCATACTAAAGAAGAAAGGATACAGCTAACTAAGCTTATCGCTGTCATAAAAGGTTAACATTAAGGCACATAATGCCTTAAAATTATGCTTTTTGACTAGAACACTGAAACACACAAGGCTATAATTGACGTTTTGCGCAGCAATAAATGCGCGCCGTTTTAACCGTTACCCAACTTGGATGATATCTATGGAGCACACTCCTCAGTCGCAACTTAAATTGTTGCTTGCCAAAGGTAAAGAGCAAGGTTACTTAACCTATGCAGAAGTGAACGACCACTTACCTGCAGATATGGTCGATGCTGAACAGATCGAAGATATTGTCCAGATGATTAATGACATGGGTATTCGCGTCTACGAACAGGCTCCGGATGCTGATGATATCATGATGTCTGAGGACAGCACCGATGATGATGCTGCCGAAGAAGCTGCTGCTGCGCTTGCTACTGTAGAAGCCGAGTTAGGCCGCACAACCGATCCAGTACGTATGTATATGCGTGAAATGGGCACCGTTGAACTGCTAACCCGTGAAGGTGAGATTGTTATCGCCAAACGGATCGAAGAAGGCATCAATACTGTTCAAGCATCGGTGGCTGAATACCCACAAGCAATCGCGATGATCCTTGAGCAATTTGATCGTTACGAAGCCGAAGAAGTCCGCCTATCTGACATCATTTCAGGTTTTGTCGACCCAAATGCTGAAGATGTTGCACCAACTGCGACTCATATAGGTTCTGAGCTATCTGAAGAAGAATTAGATGATGAAGATAGTGAAACTGATGTAGATGCAGATGACGAAGAGGAAGGCCCAAAAGGTCCTGATCCTGAAGAAGCCAAAGAGCGTTTCACTCAGTTAAGAGAAGTACACGAAAATACACTGAGAATTATCGCACTTAAAGGTCGTGGTCATCCAGAGTCTACCCTAGCACTGTTTGAAATTGGTGAGCTCTTTAAAGAGTTTCGTCTTATGCCTAAGCAGTTCGATCGCTTAGTCAAAAACATGCGCGCTATGATGGATAAAGTACGTGTTCAAGAACGTCTCATCATGAAGCTGTGTGTTGAACAAGCAAAAATGCCAAAGAAAAATTTCGTTAAAGGTTATACCAGTAACGAAAGTAGCATTGAATGGTTTAACGAAGAACTTGCCTCTAAGAAACCTTATGTCGAAGGTTTACAAATGGTCGAACATGATGTGCGCCGTTGTCGAGCAAAATTGGATGCCATTGAAGCCGAAACTGGACTTGCTATCGCATCAATCAAAGACATCAATCGACGCATGTCCATCGGTGAAGCTAAAGCTCGCCGAGCGAAAAAAGAAATGGTTGAAGCGAACTTACGCCTCGTTATCTCTATCGCTAAGAAATACACCAACCGTGGTTTACAATTTTTAGATTTAATCCAAGAAGGTAACATCGGCTTAATGAAGGCGGTTGACAAATTTGAATACCGTCGTGGTTATAAGTTCTCAACCTATGCAACGTGGTGGATCCGTCAGGCAATTACTCGCTCTATTGCTGACCAAGCAAGAACCATCCGTATTCCAGTGCACATGATTGAAACAATCAACAAGCTGAATCGTATTTCTCGTCAAATGCTGCAAGAGATGGGTCGTGAGCCAAGTCCTGAAGAGCTGGCTGAGCGTATGTTAATGCCTGAAGATAAAATCCGTAAGGTACTTAAGATAGCGAAAGAGCCTATCTCAATGGAAACTCCTATTGGTGATGATGAAGATTCACACTTAGGCGATTTCATTGAAGATACCACATTGGAGCTTCCTTTAGACTCAGCAACAGGCGAAAGTTTAAGAAATGCGACTCATGAAGTCCTTGCCGGTTTAACGGCTCGTGAAGCTAAAGTTCTGCGTATGCGTTTTGGTATTGACATGAACACAGATCATACCCTTGAAGAAGTCGGTAAACAATTTGATGTAACTCGTGAACGTATTCGTCAGATTGAAGCTAAAGCCCTGCGCAAGCTGCGCCACCCTTCTCGTTCAGAGATCTTAAAATCTTTCCTGGATGAATAGTCATTAAATGATGCCTGAATGACACATCACCTAAAAACCTGCTTAATTAGCAGGTTTTTTTTGAGTAATATTCGACTAAAAGCGCCTAGATTGATTAACAGATAAGCAGTTGAATTCAAAGTGGCCATTTCTTATCAAATCACAGGTGACAATGGGATTTAAACCTCGTATACTTCTGTTCGCTTTCGGTAGTGACGACTTCCTTAAGTAGGCCCCTTAGCTCAGTTGGTTAGAGCATACGACTCATAATCGTCAGGTCCACAGTTCGAGTCTGTGAGGGGCCACCAATTAAAACAAAAAAGCCTACATTGTGTAGGCTTTTTTGTGTCTGGGATTTACCACAGCCTTCGAATGAAGGCTGATCACATTTAGTGTTGTTGGGTCTAGGTTATATTGGGATATGGTAAGTGGTTTAAGCTCGAACCTTCATGGTCATCTATCACTTGCTCAGCGGGTGCCGTGTAGGACACACCAATGTCGTGGTAACAGAATGTTATAGAACGACGTATGTGTAGGTCGCCGCAAGCACATCTGACCGCCACGGACGGTGGAAATGCCTAATTCAGTATGGAACTGAATAGGCCAGTGAGCTCTGCCAAAACGTCTGACCCACAAGGATGTGGGAAATGCCTAGAAATGTAAGGAACATTTCCGGCCTTGTTTTGGAAGCTCACAGCCGTATCTACACCCGTTATTTCAAGCAAGCGTGTCTCTTCGATTTGGTTTAGTGGGGAACTCATTTTGCCCCTTTATTAGTTTCGCAGGTTTAAAGGCAATCAAGCTGAATAAGGTTTTTTCTTTAGAAAAGCTAATCTGAAAGGTTTTTACATAATCTAGAAGTTATGCCTGTCCCATCTCTTATCTCTTCATCTCTACTGGGCCATGAAATAGCTGCCCAAACTCTGTGGTGATTTTGAGCCAATTGTCAGCAGGAATGATTAACTGAAACCTGTTAGTGATAAGCTGATATTTGTGTAAAACATCGATAATGATCATGGTTTACAATTGAATTTAAGGTTACCTTTATTGGTTACCCAGAGCCCTTGCTACATCTTAAACTCATGATTTTCATTTGACTTGCCACCATGTAGTTCTTCAGTCACATCAGAGAAAAGCTTAGTTAATGTTATCTCCAAGTATTGAACAAACTTTTCCTCTGCCAATGTGCGACCTACAACATTAGAGGGTAAGAATCGCTCCATTTGCTGTTTGAAATCATCACTGTTTACAATTTCAGGCAGCCTTTCAAGCAAAGAAGTTAGCATTGCTTCGAAATCTTCAATACGGTAATCCTTAATCTTCTGTTTAACAAGCTCAATATCTAACTTTGCCCCTTGCTGAATAAGCCAGACTAAATCCCATACATCACGATAACGTACGTAGTTTTGAGTGGCAGGAAGAGAAATGATTTTATCTGCTAGGACTTCAGTGATACTTTCAGCAATTATAATCGTCTGTGCATAGCTATCAGGCAAAAAGTCATAATTTATGTTTAAAGCGACGGGCTCTGGCTTATGTGCTGGTACGTTCGCAACTTCCAGTTTTATCTTTTGCTTTGGCAAATCTTTTCGTTTGGGTGAGGTTATTACTGCAACCTGCCATTTATCGACTTTTAGCTCTGCGTATTCGGATAGTTTTTTTAGTGTCGATGGCTCTTTTACTGTCACTTCGAGCCCATAGCGCTCTCCAATATAGTTTTCAATACAAGCTTTGATTGCTTGAAGCTTTTCAGATGAAAAATCTACATCACCAGCAAAATCTAAATCTTCACTGAATCGACTCCCTCCTCTACAAAGCCTTAGCGATGTCCCGCCCTGAAACACTAAATTATCCAACAGTCCTTCTTTTTCCAAGCAAAACAGAATATCGTAGTGAAGCAGTTCTTTTTCTACTACAGGCTGCATTTTCCCGACACCATCCTGTGCCATTGCTTTTTTCACTAATTCTCCAAAATCTTCACTCATCAAGTGCTCTCCTATCCACCATTTCTGTGTTTCTACCTACACGCTTTAAATCGCGATATGCCGTTGCCTTTTTAGCCATCCTCAACGGGTACACCATTTTGACAGTGTTCTCAATAATATCAATTCGCGAACGCTTGGTATGGGTAAACTCGATAACACCATAACTGGTCTTGAACGTTCCTTTTCTTCCTGTCGTCATCACTGTAATTCTATCGATAGGGATCTGAGAAATAACACCATATTCTGAAAGAGCAGATTCCAGTGAAATGTAATTGTATTCATACTTTCTCAGTGCCCCAGCGATCTTTTCAATTGTTCGATCGCCTTTGTTCTTGCTCAAAGCATATACATAGATACCCTTTGTAGCCTGTTCTAATAAACGTCTTTTAACCAGCCGTGCAACGCCTTGCTTAAAGGCAGTATCTGTATCATCAAAGAACAACCTTCGAAGATCACGTTTGGTAAACACGTAGAACCCTTTCGCATCGAAATTCTGTAACTTGTTAAGTGCCATGCTGACATTCATATATACACCAAAGCTTGCTTTTAAATACCTTTACGCCTACTTAATTATACGTGAAATTTAATGATTGACAATATGGACTACTTTTAAATACCTTAATGTCTACTTATGCATTAGCATTAAAGAAACAATTAGGACGTTCATACTTATGTCCTATGAAAGAGATGGGAGAAAGAGATAGGACAGGCATAACTTTTTGCTTCAAAGATAGCTAATGCATCGTTACTGTCATTTTTATTGCAGCGAACAAATGGGGTAACATGTTGAGCGGGTATCAACTTAACGTTATGGCCAAATTGTAAACCGACACGCCCCCAAATAGTGGGATGAATAACAGGCCTCCATAACCACAGTACAAGCAGGCGTGTTGCATAACGGCTCTTTAAGCTGATTTCTGTTCAGCCGTTTGTTATAGACTTTCTTGGCATCTGCAGTCATTCCAAGTACTTGAAATACATTCTTTGCAAGATCGATAGCAATAGTGGTAACTTTCATAGTGGACGCTCCTTAATGTAACTGAATGGTCAACATCAGTTTGGCGCATTGACGCCGAATTAGGGAGCGTCCATCTCATCACCCATAATATTTTTAACATATCCTTGTGGTTAGAACAAAAGATATGGCTGTCCCGACTTTCTGGCTTTGGGTAGAATGTTGAAGGTCGTACCTTCACTTTTATTTATCGCCTCCAGCGGGGTATGTCCAGACACTTCTGCGAGACGCCGCAAGCACTTCCGTGTGGGCTCTGCCAAAACATCCCTGTTTTGGAAGCTCACAGCCGTATCTACACCCGTTATTTCAAGCAAGATAAAGTTATGCCTGTCCCATCTCTTTACCATCTCTTTATCTTATAGACTTTCTTGGCATCTGCAGTCATTCCAAGTACTTGAAATACATTCTTTGCAAGATCGATAGCAATAGTGGTAACTTTCATAGTGGACGCTCCTTAATGTAACTGAATGGTCAACATCAGTTTGGCGCATTGACGCCGAATTAGGGAGCGTCCATCTCATCACCCATAATATTTTTAACATATCCTTGTGGTTAGAACAAAAGATATGGCTGTCCCGACTTTCTGGCTTTGGGTAGAATGTTGAAGGTCGTACCTTCACTTTTATTTATCGCCTCCAGCGGGGTATGTCCAGACACTTCTGCGAGACGCCGCAAGCACTTCCGTGTGGGCTCTGCCAAAACATCCCTGTTTTGGAAGCTCACAGCCGTATCTACACCCGTTATTTCAAGCAAGATAAAGTTATGCCTGTCCCATCTCTTTATCATGCAACTACTTGAAAGGTTAAATATTCCTCAAGAAAACTGGATAAAACTCACGAGTGATTTTAGTCGTCTATTTAAAGGACCTGTGGGAACGCTAGAAGAACTTGATGTGTATTGCGAACATTTAGTGCGTAAGCGAAGGCAAGGTGCAGCTAACTGTCGACGATGGTTGGATAGTGCTTAGTAAAATCGTTTAGCCACATAACCATAATGCATAAACTCAAACCGAACTTTTTTTCGGCATGTTTGTTGCCTGTTTACAGGTAACATAATCGATATTTTTATAATGAGTAACGAATTTACACCTCAAAGTGTTTTTGTAGGTAATGTGTATCAATAAGGTGAGCTAATTATATGATCAGAGGATATTTAGCCTAGAAAGTGAAATAATAATGGGTGGCATCATTAAAGTCGTCAGATTTGGCTGTCGCAGCATTAAATCAGCGCTAGTGTCTACGTATGCTAACAGGCGTTCAAACGGATAAATCCCGCTTGACTCTTACCTTACGTAATAGTTGATAATTCTATTTGTCATTAACCGTTAGTAATTGGAAGTTTATGTTAGATAATAAAATTTATAGTGTAAGTAAGTTAAGTGCAATAACTGGAGTTACTATTCGTACACTCCATTATTACGACAAGGTTAATTTATTAAAACCACATCGACGGATTGATAATCACTACCGTGAATATACTCAAAAACACCTTGCATTACTTAAACAAATTATTATTTATCGTGAATTAGACTTTAGCCTTACTCAAATAAAAGACTTAATTTATTCTAATGAGTTTAGTTTTGTACAAGCCTTAAGTGACCAAAAAAAGCTACTGTTAAAACGACAAGAAGAAACTCAATTAATTATTAACAGTATCGAGGTTACGATGAATGTTTTAGCAGGTGAAAAAAATTTAGAACTACTTTTTAGTGATATGCCATTAAGTTTTAATGACAAACTAATAACATTAAAGGAAGACGAAGATTCTTATAACTCAATGCTTTCTTCACTTGGAGAGCTCAGTGAGCTTGAAATAGAATCATCAAAAAAACAAACTGATGAATGGGCTTTTAACTATAAGTTAACGTTACTTATTCCTATTGATTCTGATGAAGTTCAAGAACAAGTAAACAAACATTATTTTCTTATGAACTCTTTGTTTAAAAAGCTTCACGGAGATAGCTTTAAAGGTATAGGATATGAGGGGTATTTAATTTTAGCAGAACAAACTATCTCGAATCCTGTTACAAAGGCAGTATATGATAATTATCAAAGCGGCATGGCTGAACACCTTTATGAAGCTATGATCATATTTGCTGATAAAGAATTGAAAGGGAATATTGAGCAGTATAGGCAAGTGACTATTTAGGTTATGAGTAAATATATACATAATCGAGTAGCCGGAGGTCTCTAACCTCCAACCCCACCCTGCATGCGGCTTCGCACACGACAGCCAAGAACAAAGAACATGGCCACCCACCTCAAATCTTCTACCGATTTATCTCGGTGCACTGGGTGGCATGATTAAAGGCTGCCATTGACGATGGCGAGCTATGATTGACGAATGATTAACTGAAACCTGTTAGTGATAAGCTGACATTTTAGTAAAACATCGATAATGGTCATGGTTTACAATTGAATTTAAGGTTATCTTTAACGTCTTATTTTCAATGAATTGGCGATAATATGTCTACAATACCCAATGATTTCGTTCATTATAAATCCACTGCTGTTTTTACCCAAACAAATGTCCCTAAGATGTTTCTGCACTTGCATAATACTAAAGCTGGCGTATACGGTAAAATTCATGTCTTAACGGGTCAGTTGAAATTTTACGGTTTCACAGACAGACGTGGAGAGATAGAGCAGGAGATCATGATTGAATCAGGTTGCAGTGCTATTTCTCCACCTCAGTACTGGCATAAAGTTGAATACTTAACCTTAGACACCACATTTCGTGTGGATTTTTATGCTCAAAAAGGCTCGCAAATTGTTATTGAAAATCAATCAGAACGAAACTAATTGATACTAACTATCGATACTAACTATGGCCAGTCATTGTTAATCAATGAGAACCCTAACTTACGGCAAAATATCAAAATTTAGCTATTAGCCACAATGCCTAAAGAAATCCTTCAAAGGAGCGAAGGATTTCCAACGAGGATCCTTGTCACTTTAAGCGGTATTTGGCATCAATAAAAAATATGCCCGTTATTCTTTACTATTGTTGCACTGCTGTTTACTGCTCGGTAAATGCCGCTTGAACCTTTTCTAATTCTTGCTCTTCTTTGAGCTTAAGCGCTTGTTGCTCTTTAACATTCACTTCTTCCAAAAGCGCTGCTTGTCTTTCTTTAAGGCTGTATTTCTCTGATTTAGTCAGAAACTTAAAGGCTTTCTTATTGGCAAGTGCGTACGCAACAACATCTTCCCCCTTTACCCTACGCTCATCCACGCGCTGTGAAAAACGTTCGTTATCTCGGGCTTTACGCTCTTCAGCATTTAATTTGCTCATATTTTGTATCCTCATTCATTAATCACGGTACGGTTTCGACTAGGCTCAGTCAAACAAATGAGATATGTTGCACATTCATAAAGCTGATACGGCAATTTTAGCATAACATCCGCTTAAAGCCCCATGATATCTAGCTTTGGTCAGGTTTTAAACATGATGGTGGACATGAATGAAACTGAGATGCTTATCAAAAACTGATTAAATTAACAGTCATCATAGTCAGCGGCTAATTGTTAATGACTTAAATTAACACATATATGGACGCTCCCGGTTAGTCAAGGTAATACTCATCTAACCAAGGTATTTTTGACCTTAGTTTCTTTGTTAACTATTACCTCTCGTTACGTGTTTATTGACTGACTCTTTTCGCTTTAAGCGATAGTGCTGACATATATACGGGCTTAACACGTTCTCTTTTTAGAGAAAATGCGCCCCTGATGAATTCCGTACCTACACACCCAAAAATAAAATACACCCAGTCGGGTTATTTACCCTTGTCTCTAACGGGTTTATGCAGGATGAACTGAGTCTTTTGTCATCAATTTAACCACTTCTCTAAGAGGTGACTATCAAGTGCTCACTACACCCAGTCGGGCTCAGTATCGGCTCTTGTCTTGAACGAGCTTTGCTTGATAGTCGATACCATTAACATTATCAGACGCATGATATTATCTCTGCCGTTTGGCCGCTTTGTGCTTGATAACGTGTTTGTTTTTTTAATAATATCCACATCAGCCTTGCCAGTTTATGTGCTGTCGCTACCGTGGCCTTATTAAAACCTATTCGCGCTTTTAATTGAGTTACCCATTGGTTGAGTGCGTCATCTTTTTTGTGTGCATGACTAACAACGGTTCTCGCCCCATGGATGAGTTGTTTTCTTAAATAGCTGTCACCACGCTTAGTAATACCATAAAGCTGGCTTTTATTTCCTGAGGCATATTGCCTCGGTGTTAGCCCAAGCCAGACAGCGAGTTCTTTAGGGGTATTAAAAGCCTGGCCTTTGTCGATACAAGCTTCAAAAGCGGAGGCTATTACATGACCAATACCCGGTATACTGAGCAGTATCTGTCCTGTTTCGGTTTGCTCTACTTTCTGTTTTATCAACTTATTGAGGTCTTTGAGTTGCTTAGTTATTTGCAAGTATTCATCATAAACTTGGTTGAGGAGATATCTGAGTAAAGGTCTCTGCTCACTGTCATTGATGATATCCCAGATGTTTTGTTCAAAAGCGGTAAAACCTTGTGGGAAAACAAAGCCAAAATCAACCAATAATCCTCGAATTTGATTGGTGCAAGCAATGCGCTGCTTGATTAACCGGTCTCTTATTCTATGCATCATCAAGACCTCTTGCTGAGCCTCTGACTTAATTGGCACAAAACGAATATTAGGTCTTGAACTTGCTTCAAAGATAGCTAATGCATCGTTACTGTCATTTTTATTGCCGCGAACAAATGGGGTAACATGTTGAGCGGGTATCAACTTAACGTTATGGCCAAATTGTAAACCGACACGCCCCCAATAGTGTGATGAATAACAGGCCTCCATAACCACAGTGCAAGCAGGCGTGTTGCATAACAGCTCTTTAAGCTGATTTCTGTTCAGCCGTTTGTTATAGACTTTCTTAGCATCTGCAGTCATTCCAAGTACTTGGAATACATTCTTTGCAAGATCGATAGCAATAGTGGTAACTTTCATAGTGGACGCTCCTTAATGTAACTGAATGGTCAACATCAGTTTGGCGCATTGACGCCGAATTAGGGGGCGTCCATCTCATCACCCATGCTTGAAAAACCTTTTTTAAAATTAGCTTCCAGCTTAATCAATATCCCATTTTTATTTATCTTTATTTCGATATTCATCAATGAAAATAAACACTATAAAAATAAAGACTAGAACTACGCCATTTAACCTATTTATTACCTGAGCACTTCCTGATTTTTTATGGTTAATATAACCTAATGCATAAATACTTGCGCTGACATACAAGTTAAGACATTAGGTTACTCAAGGATTAAGATGGCAAATAGATTAAAATCAGTTAAAAAACGCCTACTAGTCACCATGGCTATTATACTATTGTCACCGCTGGCTCAAGCAAATGTTTTTCGAACAAAATACTTTCATGACTCTGAAACACAATATTTAATTGTTGAAGTTCTAGCTGACGATCTTATTCATTTTGAAATTTCAGCCACAGGTACAGGGCCCGATATTACATTGCCCTTACCCACCTCCCCTATGGTGGATAAGACAGATTATCCGGGTGCAAGTAAGCTAATTCAGCAAGGCAAGACCTTAGAAACGGCTGAAATAAAATTAGAAGTGGATACGAGCACATTATGTGTAAAATCATGGGATAAAAAAAATAAAAATGCGTTTTTAACTCAAATATGCCCTACCGATCTTACGTTAGATTGGAAAGGACTGACACTTGATCCGGGTCAAATAAAACATGTCTATGGATTAGGCCAGCAATTTAAACGTTTGGGATCGGCAGATGGCGACTGGTTAAGTCATGGTTCCCGCGAAGCGCAACCCTCAGGACAAAGTCAAGCTCATGGCAATGGATTTATGCCTTTTGGTCAGGCGGGCATGGTTGGCAATGTGCAGTTCCCCATCATGTATGCGCTTGGAGATAATAATCTCCAATATGCCTTGTTTATCGATAATGTGTATAAACACCAATGGGATTTTACTCAGGCCAACTGGCAAGTTAACATGTGGGGAGATAAGTTACGTTATTACATCATGACTGGAAAAAATCTTATCGACCTCAGAGAAGATTACATGGCATTAACTGGCCACCCACCAGTACCCGCTAAAAAATCTTTTGGTCTTTGGGTGTCAGAATTCGGTTATAAAAACTGGCATGATATTGATGATCTTAAAGACAGCCTACGTACAGATAACTTCCCTTTAGATGGCTTTGTGCTTGATCTCTTCTGGTTTGGTGGCATTGAAGCTAATAGTGCCAACAGTGCAATGGGCAAGCTAGATTGGGATATCAGCAATACCGATGACAATGATTATTATTTTCCAAGCCCTGAAATAAAGATCGCAGACTTGAGCCGAGATCATATTGGTCTCGTGGCCATTGAGGAATCTTATGTCAACCTCAATACCGATACCTTTTCAGCCATGCAAAACGAGGGCAATCTTTTTGCTTATGGCCGCACTGCAGGAAAGTGTGATCCTGATTTATACACACCGATCCATTTATCTGACTGGTTTGGTCATGGAGCAATGATAGATTGGACCAATCCCGCAGCATCTCAATGGATCCATGATAATCGACGCTATCCTAATTTGACAAAAAAAGGGATCTTCACTCATTGGACAGATCTGGGTGAGCCTGAAAAATATGACGCCGATGCCTGTTATCACGGCATAGAAACAGACGCTAAGGGCAAAAAAAACACCCATGGAGATATTCATAACCTGTATGCTTTTATGTGGGTGAAGTCTATTTATGATGGGTACTATGACAAGCGAGCTGAAGAAGATCACCGATCTTTTGTCCTGAGTCGCTCGGGCACATCTGGGATCCAACGATTTGGTACCGCGATCTGGTCTGGTGATATCGGAGCTAATTTAGCATTATTAGCGACTCACTCTAATGCACAATTACACATGTCATTTTCAGGCATCGATTATTATGGCGCAGACGTAGGAGGCTTTCGGCGAGAAGCCATGCCCTACAATGCTGAACATTCTGGTCACCGTCAGTATGAAGATGAAATGTACACCCAATGGTTTGCCAATGCTGCCTGGTTCGATATTCCCATTCGCCCCCATACAGATAATGCTTTTCAAACTAGCCAACGTTATGAAACATCGCCTAATTTAGTAGGAAGTAAATCCTCAAACTTGGCTAATATCCGCCAACGTTATGCGCTGATCCCTTATTATTATTCTTTGGCTCATCGAGCACATTTATTCGCAGAGCCGGTGATCCCACCGTTAGTTTATTATTATCAGAACGATCGTAATGTGCGTAATTTAGGTCACCAAAAGTTGATCGGTGAAAAACTCTTGGTGGGAATTGTGGCCAGCCACGGTGAGTATGAGCGCGATATTTATTTACCTGCTGCACGCTGGATAAATTATCACACTAATGAGTGGGTCGACAGTAAGGGAGAATGGGTAAAAAATGTGCCTGTTTATCAAAATGGCCTGTTCACTCTGCCTGTTTATGCCAAAGCTGGAGGGATTTTTCCGCAGATGCATGTGGATACTGCGACTAAGGATGCCTTTGGCAATCGAAAAGTAGGTGCTGCAGCACATGATGAATTGATCGTGAAAGTCTATGCAGATATTGAGCCTAGTCACTTTACCTTATACGAAGATGACGGTGAAACCTTAGCTTATGACTCTACTAGCAACCCCGTCTATTCAGTTCGCACATCGGTAATTTCTCAGAAGATTAATGCTAACAGTGCCACTGTTACTGTCGCGGCAGCGCAGGGGACTTATGCTGGCGCGCTAAATAAACGACAGAATTTAATCAAGCTTGTGGTTGATCGTAAACAAGCCATTGCAGTTAAGATGAATGGGGTTCCCTTAGTTAAAAAAACAAATATCAGTGATTTTGAGTCGTCAAGCTCTGGGTGGTTTAATGCAGAAAATAATCTTATTTTAGCGAAATCAGACAAGCTAAACGTCACTGAAGCTAAGAAGTTTACATTTACACTCAGCGCGGTTAACCCTGTCACCTCTGCGAATTTCATTTGTGATAATGCTTGGGTAACAACAGATGAAGCCATTTATGTGACCGGAAACACCTCCTCTTTAGGCAATTGGGATCCTGCTCAAGGCATGCAATTGAATGCCAGTATCTATTGGCAATATATCCGCTCTCCTCCATTGGGACATCATGGCCCTGGACCTTCAAATCCGGTGTGGACCGGCCTAATATCCGGGCTGGCAGCAACCACTAAAATTGAATGGAAATGTGTAAAAAGACGTCACGATGGTGGCTGGACATGGCAAGCTGGAAGTAATAATACACTGATCACACCAGACTCCGATTACGCCGGACATACCTATGGCAAGTTTTAACTTAATGGCCTGTAGTACGGTTAAAATGAATTTAAGATGCTCGTTTTAAAAAAAGTAACGAATGACTTATTACTTTTATAACCTGAGGCCTCAAGCACCTGACTCGTGCAGCATTAAGGGGAGCGAGATAGTAAGATCTCGCTCCATCTAACAAGCTACCGCTATTCGGCTAGAGTGAATTTAGTCACCTCTAAATATTCACATTGTCTATCACCTCCCGTAAAGACATTTGTTAACCTCTTCCCTACGTCCTTTTGATAAATCTTAACACCTGAATTGAGGTTACAAAGATGATCATTTGGATTACCTGCAAGATCGTCATCCCAAATATTGCCTGAAAGAGTAATATAGTTCTCTTTTGACTCGCTACCAATAAGCGCGCCTGTAACAACATTTATCGTTAATGTTTCGACAGTATCGTTTTTACTTCTCTCCCACACTTTGTGAGTCTCATCTGACTGATTTAAATATACATTCATCTCGCCATATACATCTTGACCACCATTTGGGACGGTTGGGATAAGCTGCAAGAAAGAGTGACTGGATAACAGATAGCCAAACAAATGTTAGAGTCAGGCCAATCCTTATGAGATCTGATCAAGAGACAGGCCAAAGGGCACCAATAATCTTATTTCTAGAAGCGTTCATGTTAAATTATCGGTTCTATTATAAACGGATCTAAAAATTCGCGTTCAATTATAACAAGGACATAGGACACCATTATTTATTAATCTCTTAATATGATCTTTTCTGGTAATCATTCCTAAAGAATTATCCAATTGTATGATTGAAGGTATTTGCAATGATTTATTCGTTCTAATTAAGTTAGAAACTGCATTGTTATTTATAATTATTTCTTGAATTGGAATAATATTTCCATCTTTATCTAACGTTAATTCTTGTGATATTATAGATGTGAGCGTTTCAGATAAAATGTCTCTCACTAAAGGTTGCTCATCTCCAGAGAAAAAATTAATGATTCTATCAATTGTTTTTAAGGAAGAATATGTATGTATGGTCGCAATCACTAAGTGTCCGGTTTCTGCCGCTAATAATGATGCTCTTAATGTTTCTCTATTTCTTATTTCCCCCACCACAATAACATCAACATCTTCCCTAAGAGCGGAATAAATAGCATCTTCAAATGAAGCGACATGGGTGCCAACTTCCCTTTGATTGATGATTGACTTATCCCTTTTAAACACGGTTTCTATTGGTTCTTCAATAGTCAAAATATGGAGGTTTTTTCTTTTATTTATATAATCAACCATCGACGAAAGAGTTGTTGACTTGCCACTATTTGTGCTTCCAGCTAATAAAATCAATCCTTTTTTATGATCGGCTATTTTTTTTAAAACATCACCATTATCATAAAACTCTAAATCGATAATATTTTGATTTAAAACTCTAATGACTAGACCTAATCCAAAGTTATGCCTGTAAAAGTTAACTCTCAACATAGTATTTTCATTAAATCTGTAAGCATAATTAATATCTTTCTTAAAATTAAAGTCTATCTCCTGACAAGTTTCACTTATAAACTTAATAATATAATCATCATTTACCGTAAAGTCTGAAATTTCTAAAATTGAACCTTTTTGTCGAACATATATTTTTTTCTTTAGTAGATAAATGAATGTCAGAATATTTATTCTCTATGCTTAATAATATTATTTTATTTATATCTTTCATTTTATATTTCTCAGCCTTATTTTTTAAAGATATTTATAGTTTTTTTATGTAATAACAACTACCCTGACATAGGGGGCAGAGCAAGATCACGAGTGAATTTTCTTTATTAATTATGTTCAATATACAAGCTTAATTCAGAACTGATTGTATTGGTTTGATTGCTTATTGCACTACACAAGTTCTAAAATCATTCAGTTCTGGTTCGAAAAACGTTCATGCTCTCACCCTGGGTGGGAAGATAACGTTTCCCAATGATGATGAACAGGTAATAATGATAGAAATCACAGTGAATGTACTAACTTTTTTATCGATTGATTCATTAGGCCCAATATTTCACAGATCCCACTAAAAATAGACTTAAGATCATTATTAACCAATTCTGAACCAATTAAATAATTACTATCACCATCAACTATATCCAATCTTATTCCTTTATTTGAAATAGCACTCCCCATCACTTTAAACGTAGATTGCTTACCCACTTTAATCTCTTTACCATAATCAATTAAAGAAGCGGGATATACATTAAACTCATTTTTTTCTACAAGTAATTTGATTAATGAATATTGTAATTCTAACGAATTTTCACAAGAAAAAGGATAGATCAACACACCAGAATCACATTCTGGAGACTCTCTTTTTGATACCATTTCAGCTGAACGTAGTAAGTAACCTTTAGCATATACCGATTTTATAAATTCCTTACCATTGTCAAAAAGACACTTTCTCAAACTATAAACACAGCGGGTAAGGGACTCATCACTGACATCTAAATGTCCCCATGATTCCTCAATTAATACCTGTTTACTTATCAATCTACCGGAATGTTTAATCAGGGATTGTAAGACTTTATTTTCCTGATTAGGTAAATAATATTTATCATTATTGTCACACTTAATCAGAATACCATCATGGTGGTAATAGTAATTCTCAAGCAAAAGCAATTTGTTATTCATAATTAAAGTTCACAGTTATTATTATTATGTTTGGTATTAATTTATTAAAAACTTAACACGTGATTAGATATCAATTAAAACAATTAAAATCGTCAACCACTCTTAATCACCAGGAATTACAAATGATATCATCCAACATTTAAAAAAAATAAAAAAAATATCATTTAAACATTATCAATATATAAGTTGAGATACTTAAAAAGCCATAACTCATGATAATTCATGATAATTCATGATAATTAACTACAGCACCCACACTTTTAATACAATCTAACATCAAATAAATTAAAACAATTAAAACAATTAAAACAATTAAAACACCTTATTTTCCACATGATATTGTAAGATTAAAAAACTATTTGTAACGTATTACATCGTCAATGCCTAGATATCTCATGTGCCGCAGTGAAAACTCTCCCACCCTCCCAATAAAGAAGGGGTTTATATAAAATTCAACCATGAAATTCAAAAATCGCACACTAAAAGACAAAGATGGCTGAGCTTAAGATGAAGTAATTTATAATGCCTCCTGTATACCCAAAGTTTATTGAAGAGGTTACTGGTGTAGCATACCTATCTCACATAACTTTATAACATTGAATATGAATAGCAGACTCCTATAGAGACTCAAGGCTTACTACCAGAAAAAATTATAAGCATCATGAGTAATAAATAAATCAAATTCTTTCAAACCTAAGCAACTGAAAACGACAGTCACTGTGATCATCATAAATCAGACTACTATTACTATCTGTAAGAGTGTTATTAAGGTCACTCTCAGTTATATGATAGCTAGAACTAAATTTACAGATCACATCAGGGTTTCCAGTCAGACCACCATCTTGATCTCGTAAATCAGCTTCAAGCGTAAAATACGGTTCTTTAGCATCAGACATCACGATGGCACTATTAGGCTCCACCACTAAATCATCTTGCCCGCTATTAGTATAATCATCTTCATTATAACTCCATATAGTGAGATCAAGATCTTTATTATTCATTTTACGAATAGTAATATTTCCAAACCATTCAAATCCATCATCACCACCATCTTTACCATCAGTGTATAATTTAAATTTAATATAAAATGACTTACTCACACCGGCTAAATAAGATGAAGAGTGTATGACATTCCCCTCATCGGCTTGACTCATAGAAGAAAGTAGCAATAGAGTAGTTCCCAATATAGATAAAAACTTAAGCATGGATTAATTCCTTGATATTAAATTAATTTAAATTATCTCATGTTTTATATCGTAAAATATGATGACTTTATAATGAACTGAAAGCATACATAGAGTGATATAATAAAAATACATAGTTCAGCAATAAAATACTTTACAGAAATAGACTTGTTACAATGTTGACACGAACCTTCTGATAACATAAACCCAAAAACAGGAATAAGGAAAAGTGCACCTATTTTACTGTTACAATGTTCACAGTGAGATGCTTTAAACAACATATCAACTAAACTAAAACCAGACTTAATTCTATAAAAACAAAGTTGTAAAAAACTAATAATACAGCTACAAGCCATGGCAATAATCAGCGACATTAACACTGCGAGCATTACCGTGCATCCGCGATTGAACCACTCAACATAAAGGTTGAGCCAAATATCGCTAATACGACACAGGCAAAGATTAGTAGTGACAATAGATTCAACACAGCAGATAATTTTTCAATACTTTTTATGGTGGACTCGTTAGATTTATTCGATATTTGCGTTAACATTTCCACGAACCCATTGAGTGTACTGTAGATAGTGATAACAAAGATGTCCTCTTTGGAAAAAAATCCCGTATCTAGTGCTTCTTTATAGGATAGGCCTATTGATAGGTTCCGGTACATTAGATCATAATGATATTTTACCCAACCTGTCGACATTTCAGCCTTTTTTTCAATCGCATCCGCAATAGGTACACCTGACTTGATCAAGATGGAGATATCCATCAAAAACTGGGACGACTGTAGTTTCTTATAGGTTTTAAAAGGCTGAAGTTTATCGAGCACGTTATTTCTAAAATTACCCGTTAATGAAGACATGGACTTCGAAATAACAACAAACAAAACCAAAAATACAACAGATAAAATAATCAAGCCTGATTTCATCAACCATAATCCCGAGCTATACATCACATAGGACAGATCAGGCCATTTATCTAATGGGATAACGGCTTCAAAGGCTGGGAATACTTTTACGCTATACATGATAACAACTAATATACAGGCAAAGATTAATATGGCAGGGACCGTTAGCGCATTGGCTAATTTCGCGTATATTTGTTTTTTAACCTGCACTGAGCTAATCACAGCTTCCAAGCCTTCAACGAGGTCGCCAGCCAACTCAGATGAAGCTAACACCGATTGCTCACCATCCGGAATAATACCTGAGAACGCATTTGAAATAGATGAAGATCCTTGTAATCGCTTTAAAATTAGATTAACTTTTTTTAAAAATGACGCCTTATATACCCCACTGCCTTCTTTCTCTATAAGACTTAATGACTCAAATAAAGGCAAGCCATCTTTCATTAAGTCAGCTAACATTTGGTAGAGTTGTATACGGTCACTGGTTGGTAATTTTCTCATGCATCTCTCTCATAATAGTTTCATCTATGGCACCGTAAAAATCGATAAACCATTGGTAGTCGACCAGCCCTTCCATCACCAGAATAAATATTTTTTCTTTCATCAGGTAACCTTGATTGAGTTTCCCCTGATCCTTATGTTTATCGCGCCAATATGTATAGACTCTTGTTGGATTACCCGCCGTGATTTCCTGTAAAATATTCAGATCCGGCACCAGCATTTCAAACACCGGCCTTCTGCCAGAGGTGCCCGAATACTTACATTTTTCACAGCCTGATTCATTCTTGGTGAAAAGTTGATTTTCAAAGCAATCCGTCGTGCAATAGATTTTACAATGTTCACATAGTGTCGGGATCAACGTTTGGGTGATGATCCCCGCAATAAATCCGGGAGAAGCCAAGCGATCTTTTTTTACCCCTAAGCTTTCTAGTCGCTGAATCGCGGTAGTTACTGAGCCCGCATGCACTGTAGTCACCGCATAGTGGCCACTTTCAATCGCCCCTGTTAATGCTGTGGCCGTTTGACCATCACGGGTTTCACCTATCATCAACACATCAGGATCTCGCCTCATGGCCGATTTAAGTGCCGGTAAAAAAGGATTCACATCCGCTTTAAGCCGAACTACCGAGCTTTGTATTGCCCCCATGATCCGATACTCCACCGGATCTTCTACCGTCACAAAACACGCATTGCGGCCGTATTTTTTGTTATACATCCACTCAAGTACATTTTTGATTGTGGTTGATTTACCGGAGCCTGTGACACCTGTGATTAACAAGAGGCCATGGGGTGACTGCATCATCAACTGTAAATCCTGTTGCTCATCAGCACTGAGCTGCAGTATTTCTAACGGGTTTTTGCTTTCAACCACATCAAATATTTCGCCAGCTTCCGCCTTGATGATCCTCAATACCGCATGATAGCACCCGCCCAAACTGCCAAATATTGGCATATGCGCGTATCTGAATCGATAGGATCCAGAAGGTAATTCCCGCAATATATTGGCATCCTGAGGGATATTCCTATTCCATGTAGACTCCTTAGTCGTAGCCAAAATATTGTAAGAGACAAACATCATCTCATCACAACTCTCCGAGGATATGGTTTTTAATCGTGTCAGCAAACCATTAACCCTGAGAGATATCACAGCCACTTGATCATTCCTAACAAAATGAATATCACTGGCACCAGCCATGATGGCATTTTCAAACAAGGCATCAATAGAATCGGCCAAATCTGTACTTTGTCTTGACGTATTATCCGAGTTCGAATCCAGAGCGGTAAATACTTTATAAAAATCAGTATTAGAAATAATGGCGACGGCAGCAAACTTGGGTAAAGCGCCAAATTCATTCTTAAAATTATCCAATATCAAATAATCAAAGATAGCTTGTTTTCCGCCGCTATCATCAACCAAGAAGTAATTTTCTTCGCTAATTAACCAGCAGATCATTAACCCTTTTTTACCCGGTACAATATGACTCCTCTCAAGACAGATATCACCGAATTGTGCAGTAATTATGTTTTCCATCGGGCTAATACCTAAACGTATACTGTTGTCCGTTGTAGCTAAAAACAACATCATCAGCATTAATTAACACATTGGAACCTTTAAATGTTTCGCCGGGTGCACGATTATACTTGCGACCATAAAAGCTAAATACCGCCATTTTTTGGCTATTTTGTAAAGACGTCACGGATAAGAGCCTAATGCCATTTTGATTAAAGGGGCCATCCGCCGGATCATCGACTTTAGCCCTCCCCACACTATGGTATTTATCGATTTCTTTTTTAATTTCGATATTACTTAACAATGCTTCATTTAACGATTTATCCAGCTTTTCTTTGGCAAGCTTAAGCTCTAATAGATTAATTTCATCCATTAAGTTTGCCGTCTCTAATACATCTCCTGCAATTTGTTGATTCCCCTCTTTCTTATTATCAACATCACTGGCCTCAGTGACGGCAAAAACGTTAACAGAGGCTAACAAGGTTAATACACACAATAATTTAACTTTCATCTAATTCGCCTTACAATAAATTGTTCCAGTCACGCTGTAACCTAGGTTCTTTTCACCATAACGTTTACGCATTGCTGATATCCCGACATTTTTTCGGTTTGAGATATACCGAGATAAATAACTTATTTTCATCCGGTCAAATCCCTGTGCATTCCAATTAATACCATAGATATCGAGATAGCTAGCCCCTGCTTTCACTAGCAAGTTTTTATTCTTTACTAACACAGCTGGTTGCTGAAAAGTAAATGTCGATGCGTTAGCGCCTCCTTGATTGCCCACTGAAAAGTCGGCAATATCAGTAAACTTTCTCATGTCAGATAAAGAGTCAGTACAAAGAGGCAAGCTTTCATAGGCGGTACTATCAAACACTCGCTCTACTTTTACAAGATTAATACCCTTTATCATCAAGTTGTCACCCGACATCAGGATATTTAAATCTTGATACCCCATGGCGACATTCGGTATACCAACATAATGCTTGTTATCGGTATTTAATGTATATTCACAAGCTAGAGATTGACATGTAAACTCTACTGGCTGCCAACCAAGTAAATTGAGATTCGAGAATTCACTTTCTACTTTTTTATAATCTGATAGCGAAAATGACAACTTTTTTTCAACACTGTTCATTAATGTTAAATAGTCTTTTTTAGCCGCGCTAATCTTTCTCAGTTCCTGCTGATGTGCTTCTTCTTTTTTCTTTTTTTCTTTATAAACATAGGTGCCAACTCCCCCCCCCATCACCACCGCAGATGCTGCGGCGACCAATAAATACAACTTGGCTTTACTTAATACGATATCCATAATGATCTATAAAAAAAAGTAGGCTAATGATGCTAATGTCGACGAGGTAAATATACCTAGTATTATTTTTATTACTGTGCTCATTTTAATCATAATCTCTTTATTTTTGACCAGTTTTAAGTCTTCTTTACCCAGTACAATCGTTTGAGTATCTTCGATAGCAAAGAATCGTTTGAGTTGCTTAACGATATGCTCACTGCACACTCGGTCTGAAAAAGGGTATATCATGTCATGTTTATAAAAAATACTGTATTGGTTACCATCTTTATAATCGACATAATAATGACCCTCCTGAGTAATATACTCTTTATCAATAAGAAATTTTGCTAATGGAATATTTTTAGATTCATCTTTCCTTTGCAATTTCATATTAATACATAAGTTTATTTTCCCCGACTCATCACTATTAAATATAAGTTTGTATATACCTTTATTCTTCTCAAGAAAATTTAATTTTTCCGGGTGGCTACAATACCATATTGAATCCGTGATGATTTTCATTTCTTGGTATCGACCTTAACGATAAGCGCAGTAACACTGCCTGAATCAGAATCACTCATCGACTTGCCCATTAGTCCAGTAAAGTCACCTCGAGTAGTTTGCTCTTCTGTAAATATGGCAGCCACGGTTTCTTGGCCTTCTTCTACAATAAGATTATTTATATTCTCATTGCGTGATACATCGGGTAATTGCACCGAATCCCCTTCATCACCAAAGGGTACCAATTGATTCAATCTTTTTCTTGAATATCCCATGGTGATATTCACTCGACCATCAGTTAACACTTCAGGAACAATCATAAACGACATGCCGGTTTCTAATGTATCGGTTTCGATTGTCTCAGCCGCCTCAACATTGTCGCTACCCGGCTCCCGAGTAATCGTGCTCACATAGCCTATTTCATCTATTGAATTAACTGGCACAGGTTTACCGTTCAAACTAATCGCAACGCCTTCATTCATGATTTTAGCGCCACTTTTTACTAACTGTGCCGTTAACGAGCCACCTATCTTGTCTGTACTGCCATCTACCGCATAACCAAGTAATATAGAGCCCACATCCTGGCCACCATATCCGCCTGCTGCCGACGCGCCGATTTGGAATGATGAACCATCACCGCCTTGAATATCCGCGCCAATGGCCTTCATTGAGTCTTGACTAATCGTCACTATTTTATAGGAAATCTTAACCTCAGTAGAAGCCAACTTGTTATATTTATTAACAAAAAGTGCAACACGATCTAACTCATTTTTAGAGCCAGTTGTCGAGATTTGCGAAAACTCTCTAAAAATAGAATAGTTAAAAGCGCCGCTGGTCTTTTCCATCGAATCCAGATAATCTTCCACCTCTTTCCATAAATCGACGGTACCGCCAATGGCTATTGAACCTGAAAAACCATTTCCTCCCCCCTCAACAACCTGTGAGCCAAACGCATAATTAGATTCATTTTTAAGATATCGTGAATTATAAAGTTTATATATTTTTGTTTTATGGTTTCTTTTGACAATTTTACTTTTATCCACATCAATAAACACATCATAAGCATCGGCCAAATATTTAAGGTAGTCATCCACTGAACCTTCAAACATGATCTTTATTTTGGGATCGGTATTATTCCCTTTGTCAAAATAAGATACATGCATTTTATTCGCCAGATCAGCAAGCACCTCATTAAGCGATACCGGAGTAAAATAGGTTGTTTTTATATTTAATGCCCAATAACTGTTCGGATACAAACTATTATCTTGTATGTCCAAGTAATTAGAGTCTGAAACTTTAAAAGATGAAAACTGTGCTTCCATTTCACCTTTTCTAGCTTTAATTTCATCGGTTTCTCGTGTCAAGGACGACATGTCGGCACAGGCTGATAATAGGCCAGTGATAACAACAAATAATAACTTACTTACTTTCATTTTCTACCACCAATATATTATTTTTGTAAATAGTGGCTTTAATTAGCTTACCATTTTCACGTACATCATTAATAAATTGTTTAAGCACATCCATAGGATCCGTGGCTACATAGCTCACGCGATAGCCAGAAATAAAATCTTCGGTGTCCCATTTTATTTGATAATCAAACTGTGTAACAAAGTCAGTCAAAATAGATTCAACACTACTGCCTTTTTCAATGACAAGACTTATTTTGTTACTGGTATCGTCCATTGCTATATTCGTTTCGTCGTTAGTTTCTATATTACTCTCGCCGTTAATCTCTATATTCGTATCATCATTCACTGCTAAATCATCATTTGCCAAAACAACCGTCGGCAATAAGCTTAAACTCAGCACGCTTATTAATATTAACTTTATTTTCATTATGTTTTTTCCGCTTCACACCAACGTAATGCCACTATTTGTAATGACTCTGGGTTTGTTCCTTCATAACCTGTTGCATCATTTGCTGAGCCGACATTGCCTGTCACCTCCCAATAACTTGTTTTATCCTCCCATCGAAACAATATCCCCGACACCATTTCAGCTTCATTATTAACATCAGAGACGCTGTTATCACCATAATTAGTGTCATCCACTTCAGGAAAGTCACCCACACCGCTGTTAGAAAACGAGCTGCCGACCACAGATAAATACGGCAATAACTCATCTCCTTGAATTGTCGGACACACAGGCTTTGCTATATCAATAGGGGCATTACCTGACTGAAACGCCTCTACCACAACTTCGACTGGGGTGCGATAAACCTTATCCGTCGATTCTTGATCCGCTGTTTGATAGAGTAAGTTGCCTTCTGTTTTTATAAACCTTGACGGATCATTGTTACCATCGGCGCCATTATCACTAGTAACATCAGATGCAATGGCCGACTGACAAATTAAATCATCCCCGCTGCTGCCAGTGCTGACATTCCAGCACAGCGAGCGACTTGCTTGCATCGCTATCATGCCATCGCTTCTTAACGCTTGGGTGCCACTCAAGTCAAAAACAATGGCAAGCCCCATATCTCCAGTTATTGTAATTGAAGTGTCACCTAACAGGGCTTCGTGGGTATTAATCCCTGTGTCATAACTCGTCACCGCCCCACTGAAATCTGCAATATGAATATCCGCATACGCACTGCTGTTCATGTCATCGATTTGTGACACTTGCTCACTCACCGCTTCGGCGAGATCATAAATATCCTTAAGACCCTTTTGCCCATGAAGACCATCAATAAATATAGTAATAACGGTGGGTTTAACATCACTGATATTTGAATTATCAAGATGATTTATTGAGAAATACGATTGCTCTACGCCATCGACTTTTATACCTTTAACCCTGTAGCTGTGACCTAAGATAAATTCGTCTTCAAGCCCCGCAGTACAACCAACTCGCTCATTTTCAACCCCATTACTAACAGCACAACTATCCCTATTGGTATTGAAATAAGCACCATTAAAAAAATTAGCGACCTTTTGATTACCTGGCGTTTGTGCATCAAGATAAATATATTCAACTCCTGTCGATATACTATTTTTTAATCCCTCAATGGTGTCATTGGTTTCCCAAGTTTCAATGTCATTAATATCTGAATTTTTTCGTCTTACCAAGGGGTCAAACATCACCTCTGTTGTCAATTGATAGATTTTAGCGACTTTGGCTGCTGCTAGTGTTTGTGATTTATGCACTAATTGGCTGCTTTGCAACTGTGAAACATACAGCATTATCACTCCAACAATTGAAACAGCGATCAAGACTTCTAATAGCGCAATACCATTTTGTTTCTTCATAGACAAATATCCAAATACAAAGATGGTTGAGAAAGCGTTTAACTATTTCTAGTTAAACGCTGCTCTTTATTTATAACTTAGTAAGATCCGAATAAGATAGCATTGCTGCCATTAGTACATAATAAATCATAGGTTAAAGGATTATCCATATCTAAAGTACTACCAGTAGGAGCACCACCACCAGGAGGAGTAACAGGACCACTCATATAACCTTGGAGTGTCTTAACAACTGTAACGCTAGGAGCAACATTAAAGCTTGTTGTCGCTGTTGTGGAGCCACCAGCTGCGATTTCTAAATAGGTAGCATCTTGAAACATAGATCCCGTGACAAGTTTTCTGCACAGCGAGTCACTTAATCCATCTATCGTTAGTACAAAGGCATCGTTATTAGCCGTGGCACCAGCACCATCTTTCTTCGTTGGGAAAAAATCATAATATGCACCTGTAACTGGATTTCGTACTGAATCAATTGATATCGCAGAAGTATCGATTAATGTATCTAACGTCTCATCACTACTACCTGATAGATAATACCCACCGGATCGTCTGTACGCATCTTTTAAAGAAACGGAAAGATCGACAACTGAATCATTAATATCATTAACATTTTGCTCTTCAAACGTACGAGAGGCCAAGGTAGCCACGCCCGCTGCAATAATGCCTAAGATGCCAATGGCGATTAAGATTTCGAGTAAGGCCAATCCCCGCGCTTTCTTGTAACCGCGAAAGTTTTTACCTGTTTTACACTGCATTTTAAAGTTTCTCTTAAGTTAGATAATTTATCGTTAAAATTAAACCCTGTTGGTCACACGACTTAACTAACGCTTATTTCGGAGTGCATGATAACTATTATCTCACTTCAATCTTGATGAGATTATGATGTCAAAACTGGTATTTACCTGTACATATTGATACGTTTTATTTCTTTATTTTTCATGCACTTTTGATATACAGACACCAAAATAAAGAGCCTAAATCAATGCAGCATAAAAATAAAAAACCCCGTTGCAAGCTCTCTCGCTTTGGCTCGACTTCACGGAGCTAATCAGGGTATTAATTGTACTAAAAGCACTAAAAGCACTAAAAGCACTAAAAGCACTAAAAGCACTAAAAGCACTAAAAGCACTAAAAGCACTAAAAGCACTAAAAGACTACAGATGGCTTGATGAAGGATAAAGATGAAATACTGGAATTTATCATTATCCTGTTGAGCATTGGAGGAAGTGTTATTAACAGCGGTTAACTTTGATTCATAAATCTGATAGGTTTTCCCCAATTAGTCCCTAATCAGGTTTTATTATTAGCATCCATTGTCGCGTTATAGTCCAGACTTATGACCCCTTATCTCCAGCAGAAATACTCAGAGAATCAGAAGTCATGGATCTTCAAATAACGACACCTACTAATTATCTGAACATATCCATGGCCATGGGGAATCAGCTTACGCTTATCCGCCAGATTCAGGCTCTTGTTTTGTCAGAAAAAATGGGATTGTTGGATGCTAGCCAGAGTATGGACTGCCCTGACTGTTAGCATAAACTGAATCGGGTGGGTCGTCAGGACTCACCCTTACATGACGTTTTTACCGACCATACGGTTTATATTCACCGCCTCAGGTGTCCCAGTTGTGCTTTTAAAACTCCTTCAACGGTGAAGCAACTAATAGGGATGACTTTTACTGGTGAACTCACTAGGATCCAGTCTGAACTGGGGTCTCAACACACATTTCGAGAAGCAGAGTATTTACTAGATCTGTTTTCTAACTGTGAACGAAAAGTCAATAATCATGTCCGGGTTAAACAAAGTGTTGAGTCCGTTGGTCTACAGGTTTCTCAGATTAACAACATAGAGAAAGAAGTGCTCACAGTCGAACCTGCAGAGCAACTGATCATCAATGTAGATGGAGGACATATTAAGACCAGAGAAACAGGAAAAAGAAGTATGGAAGCTATGACTGCTGTGGTATACAGGCCTGAATCACTCCTTTCTAATACAAAAGAAATACGCAATTATCTCAGTAGTAAACACTGTGCCGCATCCGTTAAAGATGATAATCAGGAAGACATCATTTCTCCAACATTAATGGCTTGTCTTAAACAGGGATTAAGTACTAAACAACCACCGTCTAAAGACGGTGGGTTAAAAGCACGCGGACTGAAAGTCCAGCATTCCGGCTAAAGCCGGTAAAGAAGCCCATATGTTCACTCAACATCAAAGTTATCTTCTGTTTTTCGTTCGAAATGATGTTCCAAATACTCATTAATCATTTCCTTCGTTAACTCTCACGCAGTGACACAGAAAAACCCCCTAGCCCAAAAATGCTGACCCCAGTATCTCTTTTTCAAACGTGGGAACTCTTGAAAAAGTTTAGTTGAGCTTCTTCCTTTAACTCGCTTCATGATATCTGAAGGAGATATATTTGGAGGGGCTGACACTAACAGGTGAACATGATCTTTGCTGATAACTCCTCTGAGTATCTCTATTTCAAGGTGTTCACAACTTTGTCTTACCAACTCTCGAACTCGTAGGCCAACATCACCTGTAAGGACCTTATAACGATACTTAGTAACCCAAACAAAGTGATATTCGAGTTTAAATTTTGTATGTGAACTACGTCGATATTTCATCCCTTATCATAAAGCAAACTGCTAGCTGAAAGCTACCCGTCTAAAGACGGGGGTTTTAACCTAATTTACGGACGAATAAATCGATAGCCATCTTCATTTGATGCATAAAACAATCAGACATAACAGTCCATAACGCTTTATTATTTGTATTAGATCCTATCTGTTCACTGGTTCTAATATGCATCCATACTCAGTAAGACATGCATTAAAAAAGCCTGGTAACACTGTCACCAAGCTTATTTATTAATAATATATTTAAGCTCACTAGTTATCATAATGATAACTAGTGAGCAAACTTTTTATAATCGCGATATTTAACGTTGAAAAAGATAATGTAAAATACTGGCACAATAAGCAAAGTCAGAATAGTCGCAACGCCTAAGCCAAACATCACCACCGCCGCTAACGATTCAAAGAAAGCGTCGGTTATCAAGGGCAACACGCCTAGAATCGTCGTGACCGCAGCCATACACACAGGGCGAACGCGGCTTACCGTTGAATTAAATACCGCTTCGAATATTTCAGTGCCACTTTCAATTTCAGTATTAATTTGATCGAGTAACACAATACCATTTTTAAGCAACATGCCTGATAAACTCAGCATTCCTAACAAAGCCATAAAACTAAATGGCTTGCCTAATATTAAGAGCCCTGCGGTGATCCCAATAATAGCCAATGGCACGGTTAACCAAATCACTAAAGGTTTACGCACAGAATTAAAGAGAAATACAGTGATCAAAAACATGCATAAGAAGCCTAGTGGTAAAGTGGCAAAGAGCGACGCTTGTGCATCGTTAGAGGATTCAAATTCGCCCCCCCAAACCAGTTCATAGCCCAAAGGTAACTTGATGGCTTCGACCTTAGAGCGAACCTTGGTAAACAACTCAGCAGGTAAGACCTCATAGGCGAAATCAGCATCAGCAAAGACGGTAATAGTACGTTTACGATCACGGCGTTGAATAATAGGGTCTTCAAATTTAACATCGAATCCATCAACGACTTGCTGCATAGGCACATAAGCCCCTAATACCGGACTCCATATACGCAGGCTTTCCAAAGAACCAATATCGACCCGTTCACCTTCAGGTAATCGACTTAAGATTGGTAGCAGCGTGGTTCCTTCACGGTATAGTCCAACTTGCAGTCCAGCAAAGGCAAAATTAAGGGCTTCATCTACTTTGCTTTTAACGATCCCTAAACGGCGTGCCTGAGATTCATTAAAACGAGGAGAGATGTTTTTTACTCGCTCACGCCAATCATGACGAACATTAACTGTACCCGCAGTGTGATTAAATTCGGTCATGATTTGCGCAGCTATAGTTCGCAATACATCAGGATCTGAGCCACTGATCCGCGCTTCTATTTTAGCATCCGTAGACGGGCCAATTTCAAGGCGTTTGAATTTAAATTGTACTTGAGGGAATTCAGCTTCAACTAAGGTTCGATAGCTAATCATGGTCGATTGTAAAGCATCAAAACTACTCACCCGTAATGCTAATTGAGAGTAAGATGAATAGTTTTTCTCGGGGCTATAAGTCAATAAGAAACGTGGAAAACCTTTGCCCACTGTTGAAGTGACAAATTCAATATTTTCAACCTGAGTCGACATAGCTTCCATTTTTTGAGTGATGTGCTGAGTTTCCCGAATGTCGGTCCCTTCAGGTAACCAGACATCAACCAGGAATATCGGAGTGGTTGATGGAGGAAAGAAAGATTGTTTGACGTAGGCAAAGCCCGCAACCGAAGCAACAAATGCTACGGCTACGCAAATAACACTCACCCAACGATAACGCATACACACATTCAGCAGCACTTTATAAAAAGTAAAAAAAGCACCACAGTAAGGATCTTTTAGTGCTGTGTCTCCTGTGGATTGCGCTTTTTCACCAAAGAATAGTTGGGCAAAAAATGGCGTGATGGTGATAGCTGTGATCCAAGACAAAAATAATGAAAACAGTAGCACCCAAAACAATGAACCGGCAAACTCACCGGTGGCATCTGGCGATAAGCCAATAGGAGCAAAAGCAATAATAGCAATGATTGTGGCCCCCAATAAAGGCCACATAGTTTGTTTAACAATCGCCTGAGAGGCTTCTAGCGTGGATTGACCACGCTGGCGACCAATTAAGATCCCTTCTACGATCACAATGGCATTATCGACCAACATACCAAGCGCAATGATTAATGCACCTAATGAAATACGTTGCAGTTCAATTTCAGCCTGTTGCATTAAAATAAAAGTACCAAGACAGGTCAAAAACAGGATTAAGCCGATTAACACACCACTTTTAAATCCCATAAAAACCAATAAGACACCAATGACAATAGCCACCGCAGCAATCAAATTCCAGACGAAACTACTGACGGATTTATCCACCTCTTGAGGTTGATTGTACATGGTTTCAATTTTCATGCCCGCAGGGCGTGCACGGTCAATTTGAGTTAATTTGTTAGCAATTGCTTGACCAATCGAAACCACATTGACACCAGAAGAAAATGAAATACCAATATTAATTGCATCTTGTTGATTAAAGCTCAGCACATTACTTGGAATATCCTGAAAGCCTCGTTTAATCGTGGCTACATCTCTGAGGTATATGAGTTTAGCACCAGCGGTACCAGGAATAAGTAAGTCACCCAATTCAAGTACACTATTAAAGCCACCACTGGTACGAATATGTAAATTATCCCCTGCAATACGTAAATTACCCGCATCTGAAACCATGTTTTGTGAATTAAGCAGATCGGTTATCGTGGTAGGATCGATATTTGAACTCGATAATTTATTTAGCGACACTTCGATGAACACTTGTTCTTGCTGAGTGCCAGCTAATGAAACCTTGCCCACTCCAGGGACCAACTCAAGTTCACGTTTAACAAAATCAACATAATCTAATAAATCACGGTAACTATAATCTGCTCCAGTAACCATATACATGATGCCATAAACATCACCAAAATCATCATTCACCATAGGTGAATGAACTCCTGGTGGGAGTTGATTGGACATATCATTCACTTTACGTCTAAGTTCATCCCATATTTGAGGCAGCTCATCTGGACCATAATTATTCTTCATCGTCACCGTAATTTGTGACATACCAGAGGTACTTAAAGAACGAATTTTATCAACATAAGGTAAAGCTTGAATGGCTTTTTCTATTGGATAGGTCACTTCCTCTTCGACTTCGGTAGATATCGCCCCAGGATAAAGCGTCACCACAACGGCATCTTTAATGGTAAATGGAGGATCTTCTAACTGACCTAACCCTGTAAAGGCTATTAACCCACCGATAAGTAAAATCAGTATAAACATCCAACTAATCACGGCATTTTTGACAAAATATCCAGCTATGTTCATTGTTTGTCCTTATCCCTTTATCAGCTCAACCGCTTGGCCATCAACCAAACGGGTTGCGCCACGGGTTATGATCACTTGGCCATCTTGTAAACCAGATACAACCTCAATGGTATCCCCCACGATAACGCCAAGAATAACATGCTGGTATTTAACAGTTTTCGAGTCTGACTGATACAACCATACGCCAGAATTTTGATTGGCTATATGACTGCCATCACGCATCATTACTGCCTCTATAGGGATGAGATATTGACGACTGTATGTGTATGTGATGTCACTTAAATTAACTTTCACCTTTGCAGGCATACCTTCAAGCACTTTATATTGAGGGTCTAATGGCACCGCTAATGTGGCAATATAGGTATACGTTTCAGGATCTTTTTCAGTATTCATTTCTAACATTGTGCCCTTAAATATCACTCCAGGAAACGCATCAAAGCTCACATCAAACTCTTTTGGTGACGTGATAACTTCTTTACGTTTCGATACTGCTAGTAAAATATCAGGCACTTGTACTTCAACATCAATCCGTTCAAGCTTGTGCATAGTCACAACAACAATCCCGGGTTGGGCATTTTCAAAAGATTGCAACAATACATCACTAACGACACCACTAAATGGCGCTCTGAGTTCTGTGTAAAGTAGCAATAATTCCGCCTGACGAAACTCGGCAAGATCGGCTAGATATTGAGCATTAATCTTATCAAATTCAGACTGAGAGATAAGCTCTTTATCCACCAGAGGCTGAGTACGTTGTACCTGCTTCTTAGAAAGTTGCATGCGGGCTTTACGATCATTTAAGACAATTTGATAATCTTGCTTATCTAATACTGCGAGCAACTCGCCTTTTTTTACTCGCTGCCCTTTCGACACTGGGATGCTGGCAATGTGGCCATCAATACGAAACGATAACCGAGTTAAATCTTGTGCTCTGGCGACAGCATTAAACTCGCGGATCACTTGGTTATCTGATTTAGGTAAGATGAAACTGTTGACTCGTTTTATATTGTCATTAATAGGGATGGGCTCACCACATCCAATCAATAAAGCCAACATGAGAAGAGAAGATAAAAGTATTATGTTTTTCATCTTTATAGCCCTCTCTCTTTTACCCAACGTACCGCATTTTGTCCATCGCTGAGCTCACTCGCACCGGCGACAACTAACCAATCACCATCTTGTAAACCATCAACGATTTGCTCACCATTCACACTCACTGGCACCTTCTTTAATTGATTGATATCAGGCAACCATATGAAGACATAAGCTTGATTTGCCTCCTCAACTAATGCACCTGAAGGAATAAGAAAACTGGCGGAGCTTTCATTATTAGGCAATATTGCTTTCACTTTTGCCGCCATTCCTGGGAATACATTCAGCTCATCAGGAGCTGGTAAGGTTAAAATAATGGTATAGCTCCCCGTTGAAGGATCGGCAACGGTGTTAAGTTCCTTTAACTTGGCATCAAACCATTCGTCGCGGCTATCAAACTTCACTTGAACTTCGGCATGACTTTCACCACTAGCACGGTTACGCTGCACTGCACCGATGAACTGTTCGGGCAATTGAAAGCTGACATCAACGGATAATTCTGTTTGAATCCCAAGGACAGCTTCTTGCTGCTGTGTAAATTCGAACATGCGCATAAAACGCCGAGAAATAACCCCATCATAAGGCGCATACAAATGAGTATAGGCAAGTTCAGTATTGGCTTTATCCAAGGCAGCTTGCGCTATCGCGTAGTCACTTTTGGATTGATCGAAATCATTACGAGATACCACCCCTTGCTCAACAAGATTGGACGAGCGTTCAAATAATACTTTATTCAGATAAAATTGAGCTTTGGCCACCTCTAATTGCTGTTCAAAAATAGCAGGATCCAATGTCGCCAGCAGATCACCGGCGTTAACATCTTCTCCCGGGTGCACATTAATCGTGGCAATTTCACCTGCCACACGAAAAGATAAAGTCGCGCGATCGGAGGCGCTAACTTCTCCAGGTAAAATCCGTTGATGAAAAGCATGATCTAAGGATACTTGCTTCACTTTCACTGGACGATAAGTCTGGTGTAATAAATCAACATCTTCAGTATTAGCCAATGAATAGGTGGGTATGCTGAGTACACCAGCAACTAACAAGGAGGTAAAACGGTGTCCAACTTTCATCATGGGGTTCCGTCATGTAAAAAGTTAACAATATGTAACCAAAGTCTATCACCACTCCTCATAGAAACATAGAACCCCATGTCATTTGGCTAAATTAAAACAAACACACCACTAAGTCACTGTATTTATATGAATTTTAAAATCGTAGCAGGATTTATATAGCCTTGATAAGAAAACAATCATCAACGACTCGCCGGATTCAGGAGCTGGGCGAAGCACGACGATCTGGATATCGGAGGTACGAGCCCATTGATGGGAGAAGGTAGAATTATGCAGCAACAATTAACGCCATTAAACTCGGTCACTTCTCGACATGCTGGATCCTGCATCTTGAGGTCGTTTGGGTATACACTGAATGTAGATGACGTTACTGGTTAAGGTGTCTTAGTATTATTTGTTGCACAAAACATTCAGCAGCATTTTGATCGGAATCTAAAATTAAACCATAGTGGATGAGGTTATTTTCAGCATCAAAAACTTGTCTGTTTTTAATAATAACATTGACATGAATAGCCTCATCACCCACAGCTCCAAGTAGTGTTAATGTACATTTATCATCAACGCTAAGCTCCTCATTTTCAGTGCCAATAAACCCACCACCTCGAATTGAAATATCGACTAAGTGACCTTCAACTGAACACCCTGATTGCTCCTCTTTATCGTTACTATTGTGACTTAATTGGGCATGAATATTCACCGGGATCCGACCCGACTGGCGTAAAGCAATTTTTTCTAAGTTTTTTGGATAATAGATAACAATCCAATGATGCAATGACATTAACTTGGAGATGCTTGACCTAAATGCAACCACATGAGCATTGGGATCAAAGCTATTAAACATACGTACAACAACACTGGTATTGTCACAAATACAATGCTTCGCTAATACCCAATTTTTATCTTCACCGAACTCTAAAATGATGGCTTTTTGACTATGAACACCAATAAGGCGAGTTTTTAAACGGATCGGTTTACTTTGAGTCAAAATCTGCATGTAAACTTCAGTATTACAGGGCATCGAATCTAAATATTCAAATTCTGTTAACGGTTTATTTCCCATACTATTCGTTTCATCCTTATCAGCGGCAAACCTATAAAACTTTGATTTTAAAGTATTTATTATTATTTATTACCAAACCACCTTAAAATATTTAATCCTGTCTATATACATGTGATTTAACTATAAATTATAGAATAAAATAATTTTCAAGTGACTTTAATTCTTACCAATGGCAAAAATGCTAACTCATTCCCTTGATGATCTAGCTGCTCAACTCAGAATAATGATCACTTTATCGATCAAATGGTTCCAATAATAAATAACCACTCACAATAAAGTTAGGCTATTCTAACTTCGCATTTACCCTCAATTAAGCACAAGTAATGAAGCTGAAATGACCACTCATGCACCTTTAGTTCAACTCACTAATGTCAGTAAAACGTTCATCGATGGTGAACAGCAACACAGTGTTCTGGACAAAATCTCCCTAACACTAGACCAAAAAATAGGACAAACAGTCGCCCTTATGGGAGCCAGTGGGAGCGGTAAAAGCACTTTACTTAATGTGATCGCAGGATTCGAGAAGCACGACTCAAATCAAGACCCTGTCACAGCTCCAAAGCCACCCAAGAGTACACTAACTTTACTTGGCCAAAACACAATAAACTGGCAAGATAAACATTGGAGCCTATTTAGGCAACAATCGCTAGGTGTTATATTTCAACAGTTTAACTTACTGACGCCGCTTAACGTCAAAGATAATATTGCTTTCCCTCTTAGACTTAATCACCAAAATTGGAATTCTTGGTGCGAACATTTAAGCCATAGTTTAGGCCTGAGTTCATTACTCGAACGCCATGTGAATAGCCTTTCAGGTGGGCAGCAACAAAGAGTAGCAATCGCCCGTGCGCTTGCCCATAAACCACCGCTTATTTTAGCTGATGAACCGACAGGTAACCTAGATCAAGCAGCAAGCCTTGAAGTAATGCAGCTACTATGCACTCTGGCAGGAGAGCATAATACGGCCATTTTAATGGTCACTCATAGCATCGAGTGCGCTAACTTTATGCAACAAAGGTGGCATATAAAGGAGGGTAAGATCCATGAGTAACTCTCGATGCCAATGTGACAGCACCCTATATTTACATCACAAGGCAAACTGGTGAATAACTTTTGGCTAAGTTTACGTATATTTATCGCCCATTATCGTCAAGCACCACTGCAGGCTGGCGCCATTACTGTCGGTGTCATATTGGCCGTCACGTTACTAACTGGTGTCCGTGCGACCAATGAAAATGCGTTGCAAAGCTACCACTCAGCCACCGAACTATTAAGCCTACAAGCCAAATGGAACATTACGGCTCCTCTTGGGGAGAAATACTTAGATGAGTCAGTGTATTTTAAGCTCCGCGCAGCTGGATTTAACCGCAGCCTCCCGGTACTGCAGGGCACAGCCACCAGCCCAGATGGCAAACGCTGGCAAATACAAGGAAGCGATCTGGTCGCAGCGTTAACTTCACTTGCTAGTAACAATACTTCAACGGATATCAACGCAAATAAAAGCAATACCACCCCATCCACGATACTTTCACCCCAGCTCCCTCTTGGAGAGATGTTATCTGGTGCGCCGATTATCATGATGAGCAGGACCGTGGCTGAACAATTTGGTAAACAAAAAAAGTTATCGCTTGCTGGTGTAGAACTCAGCATTATCGTCCTCGATGACAACCGTCACTTAGGCTCAAGTATATTAATGGACATATCTTTGGCTCAGAAACTTCTCAATCAGGTCGGAAAGCTGAGCTATATCGCACTGTTTAATGATATTTCGTCACAACAAACTCAGCTGAACAGCCTGCTTGGCAAACACGCTCAACTGATTGAAAACGATAAGGGGGACAGCCTCACCGCATTAACGCAAAGTTTTCATCTTAATCTGACGGCCATGAGTTTGCTGGCTTTCATCGTCGGACTATTTATCGCCTATAACGGGGTGCGCTACAGCTTACTTAAGCGGCAAAGACTATTAAGTCAACTTCAACAATTGGGGGTTAAGAAGACCACCTTGATGTCGGCTCTGCTCACTGAAATACTTATCTTAGTGATCATTGGATCTGTCATTGGCTTTATCTTTGGCTTACAGTTGAGCTACTGGCTGCAACCTATGATATCAGTTACCTTAGAGCAGCTCTACGGTGCTAAAATACTGCCCGGGAACTGGCAATGGTCTTGGTTATTTCACGCTATTTCATTAACACTACTTGCTGCATTTTCTGCCTGTTTTTCATTATTATTACAGCTTATTCACCAGCCTCTGTCAGGTAATATCAGCCATTTACCTCAAATAAGCAGTACAGCTAAAATGCAAAAAATTCAGTTAATGACAGCAGCAATATTAGCGGTTATCGCGAGCGTCTTACTGCCATTGAGTCAAGATCATCGCTATAGCATGGCCTTACTTGCTCTGGTGCTTATCGCCATCCCTTTGGCTTTACCCTCATCGCTACTCATGATGATTAACTTATTACTTAAACTGCTTGTAAAACTCAAGTCTGAACACAGATACAGAGGGTTATTCTACTATCAAGTGGCTGAAACCAAGGAGCTAATAGCGCCCCTATCATTAGCCATGATGGCCATGTTATTAGCACTGACAGCCAATATATCAATGAACACTTTAGTGGGCAGTTTTGAAAGTACACTTAGGCAATGGTTAGACTCACGATTACATGCAGAACTTTATATCAAGCCTGCCTCAGAGCAAGTACAAGCAATCGATGCTTTCCTAAGGGCGCGCAGCGATGTCGATGCGATATATAAACAGTGGTCTCTTAGAAGCGAGCATCAAAACTTGCCTATCAATCTAGTGACTCGTGATGAAGTATCTCTTAAGCAAACCACAGTACTTAAATCAGCTTTGGGTGATCTTTGGCTAGGATTAATGGCCGGTAAGCTCGTAATGATAAGCGAGCCATTATCGATTAAACTTAACATTAGCTTAGGTGACAAACTGATCTTAACCGCGATACCCAATAAAGAGTTTATTGTTGGTGGGATATTTTATAGCTATGGCGATCCCTATGGCGAAATCGTTATCTCACCTGTTGTGTGGCGAAGTCAGGGCTTTCCAAGTGATCCAATCAGCTTAGCTGTGGGCTATAGCGGATCCATTGACGAATTAAAGCAAAGTTTGCAACAACATTTTTTAATTCCAAATGCAATGATTTACAGTCAGACATTAATAAAGCAGCAAGCTATTATTATGTTTAAGAAAACCTTCTCAATCACACAAGTACTCAACAGTTTGACCTTATTGGTGGCTGCAATTGGCCTGTTTAGTGCTTGCTTTATGCTAACTCAAGCCAGAATAGCGCCAATGGCACGCTTACACACCTTAGGTGTCACGCAGGCTCAGTTGACTCAAATGGTGTTCACTCAGATGATCATTATTGTGCTATTTACCTGTTTAATCGCCCTGCCAACAGGTCTGATATTAGGGTATATATTAATCCATAAAATAACCCTACAAGCATTCGGCTGGAGTATCGCGATGCAATGGGATTGGTTAGCTTATTTCAAGGTGGTGGCCTTAGCGCTTACTTCAAGTTTAGTGGCTGTTGCTCTGCCCTTGTACCAACAAGTCAAAAAACCGCTTGTTTCAAGCTTGCAACGTGAGGTTATATGATAATCAAAAACACCTATTATCACTCAATATTTACCAGCATAATTTTAGGGTTAATACTTGGCGCTTGCTCAGATCCCCAAACAGCTAACAACACTCTTTCTATGGGACAATTAATGAGTTCATCTCCACACGCAAATAATACATACACTCAAGTCGATAAAAATAAGGTCATTGTATTTCCTCAAGATCATTTAGCTCATGACGATTTTCGACAAGAATGGTGGTACTTAACCGCTAACTTAGAAACTGAACATGGCAAAAAAATCGGCCTACAATGGACCCAGTTTCGCATCGCGATGACGCCAGTAGCACCCCACTCAACATTATTAAAAAACCAGCTTGCAACATCATCGAATAAGCCAATATCAATAAAAAACAATGAACCGAGCTGGATAAGCAATCAGCTCTATATGGCTCACGCTGCGGTGACCAGTGCCAGTCAGCATTTCGCCACAGAGAAATGGTCAAGGCAGCACCCACAACTTGCTAATGTATCCAATCACCCATTCACGGTAAAAATAGATGACTGGCGCTGGATAAGTGATGGCAACACCCTATTTCCTGCAACTTTAGAGGTAACAGGAGAACAATTTAATTATCGGCTAACTTTGCATTCAAGTGCCCCTTATCAGCGACAAGGTAACCAAGGTTATAGCGTAAAAACCGCAGATGGATCTGTCGCTTCACATTACTATAGTCAACCCTACATTCAAGTATCTGGTAACATCACTTTGCAAGGAGAAGAGCATAACGTCACAGGTCAAGCTTGGCTAGACAGAGAATGGAGTTCGCAGTTTTTAAATAAAACACAGGCTGGTTGGGATTGGTTTGCGCTTAGATTACATGACGGATCAACCTTGATGTTGTTTCAGCTTAGGGATCAAGCCAAATCACCAGCGAATCAAAGCACAGCTAACTTTTACAGTGCAAGACGCATGTTTGCCGATGGTAGCGGACACAATATAGCATCTACCAACATCACTCTCACGGCGCTAGACTGGCATACAATAGACTTAACCCGATATCCAACTTCATGGCAAATATCCATTCCATCTGAACACATCGATATTAAGATCAACGCCTTAAACCCTAACGCTAAAATGTCGTTAACTATCTCTTACTGGGAAGGTCCAGTACTCATCTCCGGCAGCCATCAAGGAGAAGGATATCTCGAGTTAACCGGATACTAAGGTTTTGAAACTTTAAATGAAATCTGATCATATTGTCTATTTAGGCTAATTTTTAATTAAACAGTGTTATTGAAGCTCAAAGCCTCATTATCGTGTTAATGGCGCGCTTAACTTTGGCTTAGGTATAAATGTTACGAATCTTTTTACTGCCCACATTTCGTATCACATACATCAAATCCCCTTTGGTACATACGCATGTACAAAACTGATTTTGGATTGATTTACCACGAATGATGATTGAAGGAATCAGTGTTAATCGGTTTATACAGTATTTCATCCGTTTGCGACAACATCAGTAAGAGGCTATGGTTATTGTGATGACACACCTTTGTTGTACAATATTTATCTTCTAGGAAGGGGTTAATGATTAATAGCAAAATCATAGCTTTTATGTAGGAAGATACAGCTATTGTTACTAGAAATTGAACATAAGAGTGCAATTGGAAATTTACAGTAGCTTTTAGAAAAGTGGGTGGTAATTTATGTATGGTAAATGGAACAGTGTTATTTTAGTTCTGTTTTTTACAAGTTCGATGCTTTACGGTGAAGATAACATAGTATCAGTGACGACTTTAGGTGATTATGCCCCTTTTAGCTTTATTGAGGGGAATAGTATTGTAGAAACAATTGTTCGGCCAGGAGAGAACATACCAGGTTATCAAGGGTATAGCTGGGATATTCTGCGAGAAAGTTTTCATATTATGGGATACACCATTAAGTTGTCGGTCTCACCATGGCCACGTGCAATGCAAAATGTCAAAACGGGCAAGATAGACATTCTTTTTCCAACAGGAATGAACGAAGAGAGATTAAAGGTTTTTGATTACTCTCACGAATTTGTTAATGAAGCCAAATTTTTAATTTATGTTAGAGCAGAGAGTCCTATTAAGTGGATAGGACTCGAATCACTTAACAACCTTGTGATTGGCGTTAAACGTGGTTTTAACTATGGCGATAAGTGGCATTCTGTGGATTATGTGACAAAGTATGATGTAAATACAATTTCACAGGGATTTCAGATGCTTGAAAAGGGACGTATTGATGGATTTATAGGCTATGAAAATACGTGGGATTATATCTTAAAACAACAAGGTTGGAGCAATAAATATAACAAAATGCCGTCTTTTGGTTCTACCAAAGAATATATCGCAGTGCTTAAAACCAACCCTAATGGTCAGACAATTTTACAAGATTTTGATATCGGAAAACAGAAACTCATTGAGAGTGGTAAATTAAAGGAGATAGAAAAATTTTGGTTTGGAAAAGATGAATCAATAGATAAAGAATAAGGATGCCTCTAGTTACAGTCATTATTTATGAATACAATAATGGTTCATGTAAAAATTCAATATTTTTATATTTTTGCAAAGGAGTCTGACTCCTAAGTGTTATTCACAGGATTTGCTCCTCATAGCCAATAAAGCAATCAAAAACTCGGCCGCCGTAAACGACCGAGTTGTACGTTACCCATTGTTTTAACAAGCTACGAACCTTCAATTATTAAGTAACAATATCATAGTTAAAGCTTATCCACTTAAAGTCGGTGATATTTACCTTAATAAAAAATTAGGCTATCACAGCTTGTGTTTCATCAAATTTATCGGCATCTAACCTCTTAATCACAACACCATAGATCATCAAGGAAATGGCTGACACTGTGGCAATTCCAGCAAATACATACCAGATATAATGAGCATTAGATGCAGCACTAGCCCACGCTTCATGGGTCTCGAAGGTACGTGGATCAGGGCAATAAGCTTGCAGTAAGTAGCCAGACAAACCAAACCCGAGTAACGAACTGATAAAAGAGTGAAGATGTGAAAACCCAAGATAGAGCCCCTCTTCACCTTTTGGTGCCTGCAGCGAAAAATACTCTAAAAATCGCGGTGAGATAAAAGATTCTGCCAATCCCTGAAACACAATACCCAATATCATCATGGCGGCAATGGGGTGCATCTGCATAAAGCCAAGATCGATATTCTCATGCAGCATATTACCTGATGCCATCAGTAATGCTGATAACGGCATGATAAACATACCTATCGTCATCGAAAAAAGTGCGCTCTTTTTACTCATCAGTGAGGTCACAAAACCAACACTAAGAAACACAACTAAAGGATTAACGTTAGCATACCAAGAAGGTGAAGCCCCCTCTCCCGCCATACGCAGCACATACTTAGGCATGGTGGCATACAACTGGTGTTGCACCATCCAAAAACCGGTAATGATCAAAATAAGCGTGATCAAACGCGTATTAGTTAACACTTTACCTAATGCATTCACCACCTCCGTCAGGGATTTACCTTCGGCGTTTGACTCAGCATTTTTAAAGAAAAATAAGATACTAATAAACGCCACTAAGGTCATACTGGCGGCAAAATAGTTTAAGTTGATTAATCCCAGATCCCCCATCGACTCACGCAGCGGCTTAACCACTGTTTTCCCCGAAAAAGCTCCGATATTAACCATCATATAAAAGATAGAAAAACCTTTTGCTCGATTGGCTGTGGTGGTCGATTTGGCCACGGTTGCCGTGATCACCGCCTTAATAAATGAGCCACCGATCATGATAACAATAAGAATAGGGGCTATCACCCAACGTATGTCAGCACTTTTCAAACCATGATAGGTCACCTCTCTACCGTACTCGACTAAGCCTTGGCCCTCGAGTAATGCAGGAAATATGGCCAAACCTGAGTAACCTATCGTTAGTAGAGCAAAGGCTAATAACAAAGCACTTCTAAATCCCATTTTATCGGCAAGTGCACCGGTAAAAGTGGGTAAAAAATATAAACCAGCAGAAAACGAACCCGCTAACCAGGCTGCTTCAACATCGGTAAAACCTAAAATTCGAGATAAATAGAGGGTGATAACAATAAACACACCATAATAGGCGGCACGTTCTAGTAGTTCTACCCCGTTTGCAATCCAAAATATTCTTGGAAAGTCGGGTTTGGTCTGTGAAGCAGTATTATTATTCATTTTTTATTATCTTCCAGATCGTAACATATCAAATGATAAAGAATAGACTCACGCTACCTCCTGTTTCGTCATTAACAATACCAGCCTTCTTTATCGATGGGGCGTAAGTTATTCAATAAATTAAATTTTAAAATCACTGAACTTACAGTTGCGCAAAATCCTAACATATCAGTAGGCTATTAAGTCAACTAAACGCTAAAGAGGATGCGCATTTAATGTAAAGATAACGCTACAAACATTAACTCCCTGTCACTATATTCTTAGTCACTCGTATCCCCAAACGTTTGCCTAAACGATTTAAATTGGCTCTATCGGTTTGCAAGCGCTTGGCCGCAGCGGACCAATTTCCTGACTCTTCAGACAGTACTTGAGTGATCATTTTACGTTGAAACGCTTCGGTAGCCGATTTAAGATCATTGTCAAACTCAGCAACAGAAGTTTGTTCTGAAAGATGGTCATTTAGCTGTGGTAAACCTGATTGTGATCCCAAGGTTGATAACTGAGACTGAGTTGCAACAAGATGCTCCATGTGCTCTAAACCAATGCGAATAATGCCAGAACTCGCACTGCCTTTAGCGCGTAAGGCGGCACGGGCTATCACATGCTCTAACTCTCTGACATTACCAGGCCAATCATATTGATTGAGTGCATCTATCGCTGATGCTCTCAACGTGAGTTGTTGCATACCCAGTTTTCTACGGGTCAACTCAATAAAGTGGCCGCTGAGTAAAGTAACATCCCCCTCACGTCCCCTCAAAGGAGGAACAGAGATCGGATATACACTGAGCCTGTGATAAAGATCGGCCCTAAAACGTCCCTGTGCCACCTCCACTTTAAGCTGACGGTTAGTCGCTGCCAAAATGCGCACATTGACCTGCTCAACGGCATCTTTTCCCACCACTTGGATCTCTTGATTTTGCAATACTCGCAGTAACTTACTTTGTACAGGTAACGGTAATTCACCAATTTCATCAAGAAAAATGGTACCACCATCAGCCAAACTAAATTTACCTATCCGGTTTCGATCAGCACTCGTAAATGCCCCTCTAACATGACCAAATAACTCACTCTCAATTAAGCTTTCTGGCAGGGCTGCACAATTGACATACACTAGCGGGCCTTCACCTCGTTTGGATTGCCGATGTAACGTTCGGGCCACCAACTCTTTGCCTACGCCGGTTTCACCTTCAATAAGAATGGAGAAGTCTGAAATGGCGACCATATCAATCTCACGTTTAAGTTTCAACATGACGTGACTGTTCCCCATCAGTTCTCCACCATCTTTGACCAAAGCTTCATGGGTCAATTCAGCCAACACTTGCTGGTTATGAACAGAATGACGTTCCAATTCTTGCAATAAAATCGCCGTTTTTAACGTTGCCGCTGACATGGCTGAAATAATATCTAGAGTACGCTTGGGAATATCATCGAAAACATGAGGACTCATGCTGTCCAAAGTCAGCACCCCGATCAATTTATGATCAGACATTAAGGGCAACCCCATACAAGCATGTACAGGTAAATCACCTTCGTAGGCAAGCAACATTCCATCATAAGGATCAGGCAAAGGGCTTTCAGTTGCGAAGCGCACTGGTGTCACAGAGTTACAAATAGCGGCAAATCTCGGATGAGCCATGATCTCAAAACGACGTCCTAATGCATCTTGGCTTAATCCTTGTTGTGCTAAAGGCTTAAGAAAGCCCGACTCAACATCTAACAACACCACCGCATCACAGGTTACTACATGCCTGACAGTGCTCAGCAGACGCTCGAACCTATCTTTCGTGGTTAGACTATTCGCCAGATCCAAGGCGAGTTCTATCAGAGCTTGTGGCGATATCTCATCCAAGATTAACCTCTTTATTCATTTGTTTATCGTGTGGGATAGTAAATTTAACACAGAGTGATACAAAACACATCATAAGAGTCATAACGACTACACAAAGTAAAGGTCATTATGACTCTATCCAAGCCTTGGGAATAACGTAAACACTTAAAAGATAAGTGTTTGTAAAGTTGGCATGATAATAGCTTTATATAATTTAAGTTAACCCCGTTTACAAGATTCACATGCGTAACTGGCCAGCTTTATTCGACCACTAACTGCATGATAGATCATCCATTTAAGGAGTTTAAGTATGAACACATCACAAACTGCTACTCAATCAGGTTTTTCGGTGACATCAACTTCTGCTGAAAATGGATCTTCAGATCAAGAGTATCAACGCAATTTTTCACGTGTCATGCTCAGTGGTAACGGCATTATGCTCGTCGCAATGTTAGGGATCATAATGTGTATCATCATTGGTTATACCCATGATGAGTATTTCTCTTTATGGACTCAAGTTGCCAGCCACGTTGCACTTATTCTCTTGGCAGCAGCACTAAAAATAGGATACGTCATGCGCTGTATTGGTTTACACGGTTTAGGTGCTATTCAACTTTAAGATGTATATATCGCTTAGGTGTAAACAATAACTAGATAATAAGAGTCATTAATGAGCCAACCTTTACGTATGATAAGTGAGCCAACCAAACAAACACTCAGCAGCAAGACAAGGCTCAACCAGCAGCTTAATTCTACTGGCGACTTGTCAAACCGACCAGGAGAAATGGATCACATAAAAAACAGTCTCCCTGCTCAGGTATTAGATTTTACCCAGCTGCCTATTTGGGATCTTGCATTTCGTCCTTGGTTTCTCATTAGCACATTAAGTTCAGTACTCAGTATCGGAGCATGGCTACTCTTTCTCCATGGTCATCTGCCAGCGCTAGCGAATACTGGACTTACACCATTAGCCTGGCATATTCACGAGATGCTATTTGGATTTGGCGCCACCATCGCTGTCGCATTTTTACTAACGGCAGCGCAAACTTGGACTCAAAAACGCAGCCTCAATGGTAGTGCTTTGTTATGTTTGACCTTAATTTGGCTAATGGTACGGACATTATTATGGAGCAGCGATCATAGGCTTCAAGTCATCGCCATTGTCCTCCAAGGCATTTGGTGGTTAACCTGTATTAGTTTTCTAGCCTCTATGGTGTTTAGTGCCAAAAGTCGCCGAAATTATCAATTTATCCCGTTATTGTCAGTCATGATGCTACTCAATATGAGTTTTTTAATCGCCGATTTTACTGGTGATACTAAATTTGCACTTCATCTGGCTCACATTGCTATTTTGACATTCGGACTCTTAGTCGGGATCGTTGGAGGGCGAGTGATCCCTTTTTTTACTGAGCGTGGTGGCCAAAATGCTACCGTCACAGCGACACCTATACTCGATAAAATCTTGCCTGTGCTCACCATCATTGGGATCGGTGTCTTTGCTATGAGCCAGTTCACTAGACTGCCTATGACCCCTGCCATTCTTTTAATCGGTGCAGGTACGATACATTTGCTAAGGTTATTACATTGGGATCCACTTTCTACCCGAAAAGTCCCCCTACTTTGGTCACTACAATTGGCTTATTTTTTTCTTGGCTTAGGACTCATTATGCTAGGTATTAGTTTTCTGACTCACTCGATAGCCTTTGCTGATGCACTCCATCTGATCACTATTGGTACCGTAGGCGGCATGATATTAGCGATGATTGCTCGTGTCTCTTTAGGACACACAGGCAGAGCTCTTAAACCACACCCATCGTTAAACATGGCTTTCGCACTGATATTTATCGGGACCGCAACAAGATTTTTGCTACCGCTATTTGAAATGTCGAGCCTAGGTTGGGACATCAGCGCCGTCTGCTGGATTGCTGCATTCTCTCTCTTTATTTGGCACTACGCTCGAATTCTAATGAGCCAAAGAGTCAGTTAAATAACACAAACCCGATTATTACACCTATTTTGATGCAATCATCATACAATTAAGGATATATACATGTTATCTGCAAAACATATCAGCATCGTTAAAAGCACCATTCCTTTATTAGAATCTGCTAATACTGCAATTACTGAGCATTTTTATAAAAGACTGTTCAGTCATCATCCTGAACTTAAAAACGTATTTAATATGAGTCACCAACAAACCGGTGGTCAACCTGCTGCACTTTTTAACGCGGTAGCAGCCTATGCTAAAAACATTGACAATTTAGGCGCACTATCTGGCGCTGTCGAACGCATTGCTCATAAGCACACCACCTTTAATATTCAACCTGATCACTACCCCATTGTCGGCCATCACCTATTAGAAACACTCAAAGAACTCGCTCCAGATGCGTTCACCGCTGAAGTTGAAGAAGCTTGGGGCGCAGCATACGGGTTACTCGCTGGCATCTTTATCAAACGTGAAGATGAGCTTTATCAAAACAGTGCTAATCAGGTTGGAGGTTGGCTTGGTGCAAGAAAATTCAAAGTGGCTGAAAAGCGTGAAGAGTCAAGTTTAGTCACCAGTTTTGTCTTTAAGCCTATCGATGAACAAGCGGTGATCAGTTATCAACCGGGTCAATACTTAGGTATTAAGGTGGAGCCTAAAAATCATGAGTTTATCGAAATACGCCAATATTCACTATCAGATAAACCAAATGGTAACAGTTATCGAATCTCGGTCAAACGAGAAGCAATTGGGATCCCAGGTGTAGTCTCTAACCATCTGCACGACGATCTTAATGTTGATGACATTGTTGATATTTATCCACCTGCAGGTGACTTTCATTACGTTGAGCGTAACGCACCAGTGGCACTCATCTCAGCAGGTGTTGGCGTGACACCAATGCAATCTATGTTGGAAATGCTAGCAGATAAACAATTTGATAAGCCTGTGTTCTACTTGCATGCTTGTGAAAGCATCGAGCAACATTCGTTTAATCAACGTGTAAGCCTATTAAGCGAAAAAATAAATCTGCAACACCATACTTGGTACCGTGATGCAAGTGGCATAGAAAATCCTGAAGCCAATGCAAATGTTCAGCAAGGTTTTATGAATTTAGCGCTATTGAAATCACAACTGCCATTAACAGATGGTCATTTCTACCTCTGTGGTCCAATTGCATTTATGCGTTTTGCTAAGCAACAACTCCTTGAATTAAATGTCAGTGACGATCGCATCCATTACGAAGTCTTTGGCCCGCACGCAGATCTATAAATTTACGAGCTAAATTAACATCTTAATATCGAGGGCAAGTTCATTGCCCTTGACTATGCCGACACAACAACTTATCCCCATTGCTTTTCTTATTCTCGCTCTTAGCACACAATTCGGTTACCCTTTGGCGTTACAGCACTACAATCCCTAGTAAGAGCCAATTTCTTATGAGCAAGACTGCAAACAAACCTAACATCAGTAAACAAGTACTCACCGATATTATTTTATCTTGGGGCAATTCAATTATCACCACTGCGCAACTTCAAGATTGGATGATCACTCATTATGATCCTGATGAAACGGATATTGGCCTAGGCGAACCAGAGTGGACAGTGGAGGCGATGAATATTGTGATGAATGAGTATGAAATTGCTAAACTCACTAAGTGTCGCTTAGAGAGTTTTCAGCTCGCCATCGACTTTATACAAGCTGATGAATCAGTCTTTAACCAAACACGCCACCTGTTTTTACGCGAAGGCTTTAGCGATTAACACCCCACAAAATTACTATAGTATTATTGGTGTTTATTGCTTGCTGCAAGTTTATGTGTAGATGCTTCAGTGAGACGCTGTAAATATGTCGCTATAAGCTCTACCAAAACGTCTTTTTTGGAAGCTCGTAGCCACATCTACAGCTTTTTATTATCAACAATAGTAAAGCATTGTTTCTTCGATTTGGATTGTTTGCACGTCACTCATTTTTCGACAGGAACCTTGTAGAGTATCGAGTCTAATTAAACTGACATTATTCCGCTATCAAATCTTAGAGGCATATACGCATACAGTTCTATCTTGACCTTGTATATGCTTAATTTTGTTTTTAACATAAGGTACACCGAGTTTTCTTACCACTGATTTAGAACGTTTATTTTCTGTTAAATGGGTTACCTCGAGCTTATTTAAACCGTAATGTTGTTTACCATACTCCACTAAAGCCGCAGCAGCCTCATAAGCTATACCCACCCCCCAAAAAGGAACGCCAACCCAATATCCTAACACACCACTGCCATCTACGAGTTTAGGAAAACTAACTGCACCAATGATCTCATCCTTCTGCTTAAAAGTAATCGCATAAACGATGCCTTTACTTTCAGCAAAAAGGGCTTCACTGCCTAGAATCCAATTCTTGGCAATCGATTCGTTATAAGGATGAGGAATATTTTCCGTCATTTCTGCGATTTGCTTATCTCCGGCTAATTCGGACACTCTCTTGCTATCGCTTAACTTAAAAGGTCGTAGTACTAATCGCTCAGTTTCTATATTTTGCTGCATCATATTATTCTCAAACTGGTCACCCATAATCACTAAAATAACAAAGTATGACCAGTTAATCATTTTTTTGATTCAATACGTGTTGAATTCTACTTACCATATCGAACACCATGCTTGGCGTTACCTCTTGTCGCCCTCTATCTTTATTGGCTGGAATTTTTACTTTAGCTTGATAAGCTAGATAGGTCAGCTCAGCATTTAATGCCATGGTCAGATCAATCACATCAGATGGTAAGATCTCTCTTGATATGTCTACTGCTATGATATCCAT